>JBDTNR010000222.1:0-6097 GCA_039933655.1 Betaproteobacteria bacterium
GGTGCCGTCGCATCCGGTGGCGCGCGCGCTGCTGCGCGCCTTCGCCGACGCCGGCGGCGCGGGCGTCGCCGCGCCGTCGGCCAATCGCTTCGGCCGCATCTCGCCCACGACGGCGCAGCACGTCGCCGACGATCTCGCCGATCGCGTCGCGTTGATCGTCGACGGCGGTGCCTGCGACGTCGGCATCGAGAGCACGATCGTCGCATTCGGCGACGGCGGGCCGATGCTGCTGCGGCCGGGTGGCGTTTCCGCGGAAGCGATCGCCCGCGTGCTCGGGCGACCGCCGCGCGCGCCCGACGAGCAGGCGCCGCGGGCGTCGGGCACGCTGGCGTCGCATTACGCGCCGCGCACGCCGTCGCGGCTCGTGGCGGCCGCCGACCTGCTGCGCGAAGTGCACGCGCGCGGCGACCGCGTCGCCGTGCTGGCGCGCACGATCGCGCGGCCGGCGCGCCACGGCGTGCGCCTGTGGATCGCCGCGGCGCGTGACGCTGTAGCATTCGCGCATGACCTGTACGCGAATCTGCGCGATCTCGACGCGGAGAACGCCGCCCTGATCCTCATCGAGGCGGTTCCCGACGACGCAGGCTGGCAGGCCGTGCGCGACCGTCTGGCGCGCGCGACGCGCGGCGACGACGACGATCGCGATTGACGCGACGGCACCCCCTGCCCGCACACTCGAGACCCGTTGATGCTGCGCGTCGTCCTCGCTCCGGATTCGTTCAAGGGTTCGCTCGCCGCCGCCGACGTCTGCGCGGCGCTGGCGCGCGGCTTGGCGCGCGCGGTGCCGGAACTGGACGCGCGGATACGGCCGATGGCCGATGGCGGTGAAGGGACGCTCGACGCCGTGCTGTCGGCCATGGGGGATGCGGCGCAACGGCGTACCGTCGACGTGCGCGGTGCCGACGGCGTGCCTCTTGCCGCCGCTTACGGCCTGGTGGCGCACCCGGCCGGCGTCACGGCGGTCATCGAGGTGGCGCAAGTGGTCGGCATCACCGACGCGGAGGCGATGGCCGTGCCCGTCGCCGAGCGGACCACGGCCGGCGTGGGCGAACTCATCGCGGTGCTGCTCGACGCGGGCGTGCGCCGCTTCATGGTGGGCCTGGGCGGCAGCAGCACCAACGACGGCGGCAGCGGCATGCTTGCCGCGCTGGGAATGGTGCTGGTCGATCGCGACGGACGTCGGCTGGCGGGCACGCCTGGCGCACTGCAACGCCTCGACCGCGTCGACGCGTCGGCGCTCGACCCCCGCCTCGCGACCTGCGAGTTCCGCATCATGTCGGACGTCAACAATCCACTGGCCGGAACGCTCGGCGCGACGGCAATCTTCGGTCCGCAGAAGGGCGTCGTACCCGGAGACATCGCGGTCTTCGACGGCGCGCTCGGCCGCTTCGCGACGCTCGCCGAAGCCGCGATCGGGCGCGATGCCGCGCACCGGCCCGGCGCCGGCGCTGCGGGAGGCTTGGGCTTCGCGCTGCAGCTCATCGGTGGCACCTTCGCGTCCGGCGCGCAGGTGGTGGCGGAGCTGATCGGGCTCGACGCCACGCTCGCGGATGCGGACTGGGTCATCACCGGCGAGGGCAAGAGCGACCGCCAGACGCTGCTTGCGAAGGCGCCGTTCGTCGTCGCGCAACATGCGGCGGCGCACGGCGTCCCGGTGACGCTCGTCTCGGGCGCGATCGACCCCGCGGCCCTGCCCGAGCTCGGCCTCCATTTCGCCGGCTGCTTCGGCCTTCCGAACGGTCCGGCATTGCTCGCGGAATGCATCGCCGACGCCGCTGCGCTGCTCGAGGCCAGGGCCGAGCAACTCGGGCGGCTGTTCGTGGCGCGCCGCCACGGCAGGCAGCCCTCTGTGAAATAATCGCTCCGACACGCCAAGACTGCCCGGACGTCACGGGCGCGCGCCCGAGAATGAACGCCAATCTCTATTCGCTCTTCGAGCGCCATTTCCCCGACGGCGCCGAGCAGCCGTTCCTCGTCATTCCCAACGGGCCGGTCGTCCCCTACGACGAGCTCGCGGCGACCTCGGCGCAGGTAGCGCACGCGCTCGTCGCCGCCGGCTGCACGCCCGGTGACCGGGTGGCCGCCCAGCTCGACAAGCACTGGCAGGTGCTGGCGCTTTATCTCGGTTGCCTGCGCGCGGGGCTCGTCTACCTCCCGCTCAACACCGGGTACCAGCGCAGCGAACTTGGCTACTTCTTTGGTGATGCAGCGCCGAAGGTCATCGTCTGCAACCCCGACCATCTCGGTGTGGTGGCGACGCTGGACCGCAACGCGACGGTACTCACGCTCGCCGAGCTGATGGACCGGGCCGCGGGCATGCCCGACAAATTCGCGACGGTGACCTCCGCGCCAGACGACCTGGCGGCGATTCTCTATACATCCGGCACGACCGGCCGCTCAAAGGGCGCGATGCTCACCCACCGCAATCTCGCGTCCAACGGCTTGGCACTCGTCGACACCTGGGGCTTCACGCGTGGCGACGTGCTGCTGCACGCGCTGCCCGTGTTCCACGTGCATGGGTTGTTCGTGGCGACGCATTGCGCGCTGCTGTCCGGGTCGCGCATGCTGTGGCTGCCCAAATTCGATGCGCAGGAAGTGGCATCACTGCTGCCGCGCGCCACCGTGATGATGGGCGTGCCGACGTTCTACACGCGTCTCCTCGCCGAACCCTCGTTCGCCCGCGAACAGTGCCAGACGGTGCGCCTCTTCGTGTCGGGATCGGCGCCGTTGCTGGCCGAGACCTTCGAGGCGTTCAGCGCGCGGACCGGACAGGCGATCCTCGAACGCTACGGCATGACCGAAGCGGGAATGATCACGTCGAATCCCCTGAACGGCGCGCGCGTCGGCGGCACGGTGGGCAGGCCGCTGCCGGGGGTCGATGTGCGGATCATCGACGACGGCGGCAACGTCTGCCGGCCGGGAACGATCGGCGGCGTGCAGCTGCGCGGTCCGAATGTTTTCGCAGGCTACTGGCGAATGGAGGAGAAGACGCGCGAGGAGTTCACCGCCGACGGCTACTTCAAGGCGGGCGACATGGGCGAGTGGGTGACCGACGGACCGGGCACCGGCTACCTGCGCCTCGTTGGCCGCGCGAAGGACCTGATCATCACCGGCGGCTTCAACGTCTATCCGAAGGAAATCGAGGAGCGCATCGACCAGATCGAAGGCGTCGAGGAGTCGGCGGTCGTCGGCATGCCGGACCCGGATTTCGGAGAGGCGGTTGCCGTCGTCATCGTCGGCAAGCCCGGGCATTCGCTGTCCGAAGCGAGCGTCATCGGGGCGTTGCGCGGCGAGATCGCCAGCTTCAAGTTGCCGAAGCGCGTGTATTTTCTCGAGCAGTTGCCGAGGAATGCCATGGGCAAGGTCCAGAAGTCGCTGCTGCGCGAGCAGTTTTCTTCGACTTCGTGAGCCAGCATTACCGTATTGAAGAAAAAACCATTGGAGCAAGTGTTTTGGGAGGAGCGCCATGGGGCTGAGTCGGTAAGCGCGGTTGGGGAGGTACTGTGACGCGATGGTGCCGACGCTGATGCACGAAGATCGTGAGCAGCTCGGGCGCCTGTATCGGAAGGGGTTGGTGCTGCCGGGCGGGCGCAATAGGTGGAACTGATGGCGGCGCGGGTACAACCGGAACGGGTGCGTTCGGCACATCCGTCGATGCGTCACCGGGTGGCCGAAGCACAGTGGTGCGACAAGAAGATGTTGGCGGCGGCGGCCACGGCAGTGCTGCCCAAGCTGGCGGGCGCGGACGAGCCGGTGTATTCGATGTACCAGTCGAGTTTTCGAAGCACTGGGTTGCCGACGCCGAGCACTTCGTGGGTGCTATCGCGACGTTCATGGTTGACGAGCGCGAGACTGAAGAGTCCGTTTGAAATATTCGGCTACCGAGGCCCTCGCGGTCGATATCACCTGCGTAGTTCCGCGTCAGCGACGTCCGGCAAGCGCCAACTCGAGCTTCTGCAGCGGTGCCTTGTAGTACGGACTGACGCCGGGTTGGGCCAGAAAGGCCCGCCGAGAGAGATCTGCCAACGCGACCGCGGTGTCGCGGCGGCCCGTCGCCAGGGCACACAGGCCGGCAAGGGATCGCAGATGCGCCAGGTTCGGGCTGTGCTCGTACACCTTTGCGGCCTGGCGGTTGATGACGTCCTCGAGCAGCGGAATGCCTTCCAGAGGCCGACCAGTGCCACACAACGCGCGCCCGCGCGTCACCTGCACCTCGTTCGCGAACGCCTCGAACATGGGTGCCTGCGGCTCGATCGATTCGAGCAATTGCAGCGCCCCGGGCGCATCACCGCGTTCAAGCTTGATGAGGGCCTTGGCCGACACGAGTTCCATGCTTGGCGGAGAAGTATCCAACACTTGATCAGCTTCGTCGTAGCGGCCTTGCATGAGCAGGTTCCATGCGACTGCGATGTAGCCGTGCGACAGCCCCACGCCTCCGCTGAGGCTGTTGATCTTGCGCCATTCGAGGCCCCGCCTGAGCAGCTGATCCGCTTCCTGGTGCCGGCCGGTCTCCATTGCATCAATGCCGACAGAAGTCTCGAGGACCTGCAGTGCAAATGGACTCTGCGCGTTCGGTCGCAACGTCGCCACCGCCCCAGTTTGCAGACCGTAGGCGCGCTCGACGTTTCCCCAATTGGCGAAGATCCATCCAAGGTCGAAGTCGACCCTTGCACGAATGGACTCAGGAATCCTCCGGCCCTGCCGGGCGATGATCTGCTTCGCGCCGCTGACCGCCTCGATGGCCTCGTGATACCCCATCGTGCCAGCCTCGGAGAACATGGCCGTGACCCACGACTGCGCCAACGCGGCGCCGATGTCGTCGGGCCCGCCCACCGAGCGCATCGCGCTCAGCGCTGCAGCGACCTGCTGGATGGCTACGGCGGCTCGCTTTTTGTCCGACCAGATACGCGAGCTCCTGGAAATGTCGGACAATCTGTAGGCGAAGTCGAGGCGGATCTCGGCGGCCAGGCGCGACGCGGGGTCCTCGGCCGCGAGCGCCATCTCGATGGCCTTTTCGAACAGCGTTGCCTGCTCGTTGAAATCGGCGGTGATACGGGCCCGCTGCCATTGCGCGTCGGCCTCCGACCGTGCAATCTGCTGTGGCAAAGGTCGCGCCAGAGCCTGCAGGGACTGGGCCACCCGATCGAGCTCGACTCCTGCATCGCCGTAGTGCGCCTGGGCAATCAGGATCCTGGCCAGCGCCACGCGGGCCTGGATCTGCAACGCGGCGTCGCCGGCCGCAAACTGCAGCGCGCGGCGCGCGCGCAGCGCTGCATCGGACAACTGGTCCTCCCCGGCGAGGCTCTCCGCCAGCAACAGCATCGCTCGCGCGAGCTCCTCGTTGCTGGCGTGGAAGACCGTCAAGGACTCGACCTGCCTGGTCGCGTACTCGACCGCCAGCTTCGAGCTGCCCATGTCGGCGAAGATCCTGCCTACCACGCCGTAAAGTTCCGCCTGCAGCTCCGGCTGGCCCGGAAACCGGGTCGCGATCAGCTTCGCGCCGTGCTCCAAAAGCAGTTCCGCGGGCAATTGGCGCAGCTCGTTGTTCGCCGGATTGCCGCGGTCGTTGACCTTGAACACGTCGACGACGAATTCCTTGACCACACGCGCGCGCTCGGCCGCGTCGTTGGCGCGCTTGGCCTGCACGACCGACATGCCGGCGCCGGCCAGCACCGTGATCAAAATCGTTCCCGCCACTGCGAATCCCAGTCGATGGCGCCGCAGCGCCTTGCTCGCGCGGTAGCCAAGGCTGTCGGGCTGGGCGAGCACCCGCTCACCGGTGAGATGCCGTTCGATGTCCTCGGCCAGCGCGTCGGCCGTCGCGTAGCGCTTGGCGGGCTCACGCTGGAGCGCCTTGCCGAGAATGGCATCGATGTCGCCGTGCAGTGACTTGGCCCGGGCCTTGTCCCGCACCTGGCTGCTTGCGGGTGCTACGTCGCCCTGCAGCACCGCGTGCTCCAGCGCTGGCAAGCTCTTGCGCTCGGATTCGTAGGGATGGGTGCCCGTCAGGAGCTCATACAGGAGCGTGCCCAATGAATACACGTCCGAGGCCACCGTGATCGCCTCGCCGCGCAGTTGCTCCGGCGATGCGTAATAC
>JBDTNR010000223.1:0-6055 GCA_039933655.1 Betaproteobacteria bacterium
TGACGTATCGGCATCCTGCATCGTCTCACCGTTGAGCTGCGTGGTGAGATGCCGGTCATGCGGATCGCCGGCCGTTGCCGAGGGCACGATCCATGGACCGACGGGCGTCGACTGGTCGAGGCACTTCGACGAGAACCAGTCGACGATCTTGTGCTTGCCGAGCTGCACCCACTGCAGGTCGCGCGCGGTGACATCGTTGACCACCGTGTAGCCGCAAATATACGCAGGCGCATCCTGCTTGCTCACGCGCGTGGCTTGCCGCCCGATCATCACGGCGAGCTCGCCCTCGTAGTCCATTTGCGTCGAGATGGCCGGCAGGCGGATTGGCTGACCCTGGCCGACGAGCGCCGTGGCCGGCTTGGAGAAGATCACCGGGATTTCCGGAACGTCGAGGCCCGCCTCCTCGGCATGCTTGCGATAGTTGGCGCCTACGAGATACAGCATCGACGACTCGTCTATCGGCGGGCCGAGCTCGACGTCGGAAAGACGATGTTGCGGCAGCCCCTGAACGTCGACTTGCGCGGCAGTCCAGCCGTCCGGATGCGCTGCGACGAACGCCGAGATCGTCAGAAAGCGCGGCGTGAGGTCATACACGAAGCCATCGACGTACAGGCCGATCGCAAAGGCCTGGTGACGGATGCCGCGATAGCGAACGAGTTGCATGACGATTCCTTGTGGCGCCGGTGCGCGCGGTTGCGCGAATCAGGTTACGTGTGTCGATAACTGAGTCGTTCGCTTTAGTGAAAGTCCATGCGCATGCCGGCGCGCGCGACGCCCTCGAGCGCCACCTGCACGTCGATGAGACCGCCGCATTGGCTGCAGCATAGATGCCTCAACTTGAAGCGTCCGGTGTCGTAATCTTCGCCGCGTACCGGACCCGCTGCATCGAGCGGTGACGAGAACTCGCGTAGTTGCGGATAGAGGTCCTTGCCACCGCTGCCCACCACGTGCCCGCAATGGCCGCATGCGATTTCGTCGCGGTCGAAGTCTGCATGCAGCGCGTCACCGTAGCGATGCTTGCCCGTACCCGCCATCACGAATGGTCCGGTGGGCTGGGGGACGACCGCGTCACGCAGCCGCGAATTGCGTATCGCCTGCCGCGACTTGACCGTTGCTGCGGCATCGAGCCGGCCACTGGCATCGAGGGTCACGCCATAGATGTCCCGCGCGGCCTCGGGCGACACCACACCGCGTGCGACATCGACGGCCACGATCTGCGTTTCCCGCGTGAGCGGGTCGCCGTAGCCGCCGCCGGCCTGCCAGCTGTGATACCAGACGTCGCCCGGCGCCATCGGCGTGCGCGCGTGCTTGCAGCAGAGGATCTCGCGCGTGCCCTTGATCGCATCGAGGCTGGCAGGCAACCTGTCCCCGGCGGCCAGCCGCTCGCGGATGTCCGTGTGCACGACGCGCGCCACACGTATCGCAGCGCCTGGCATGCCGCCTCCCAAACCGATCGCATTGGGCATCTCGGCGCCCGTACCCGCGAAGAGGCCTTCGAGGACATCGCCGGGCGCGTCGTACATCGTGTACGCGAGTTCGCCGGAGCGGCCGCCGCGATAGCGGCCCGGCCCGCCGGAATCGCGCAGGTGCTTGCGGAAGAGATAGAGTACCGGGTACTCGGCTTCCTGGTCCTCGATGTTCGGCATGTTGGGTGTCGTGTTGAACACGATGCCGGCAGTGTCGACGCCATCGGCGTAGGTTCGCGCTCCGCCACCGCCACCGAAGTGGCTCATCTCGGTCGCCGCAAACGGAAAGCCATGCTGGCTCGTACCCGCGAAGATTGGCGCCATTGACGTGCCCGACCACACCGCCATCGCCTGGTCGCGATACTTCTCGCTCGCGAGCAGTGCGTGCGACAGGCAGCGCCACGTTGCGTCGATGGTCACGATCACCGCGGAGATCGTCGCCATTGCGCAAGGCGCCGGATACTCGCAGTTGTTCACCGTACCGGACTGCGTGACGATGTCGAGGCAGTCGCGTACGCCGCGGTTCCACGGCAGGTCCCAGCAGAGGTTGATGTAGACCGACGACAGCACCGCCGCCTGCAAGCCGGAATACGTGGAGTTGATAAGGCCGCGCGCGTTGGGGCTTGTGCCAGTGAAGTCGAAGGTCAGCCGATCGCCACGCTTGGTCAGCGTGCAGACGATCTGGTAAATCTTCGACTCGTGGCCGTCGTGATCGATGTACTGTGTCTCGCGCCACACCCCGTCCGGCAATTCGCGCAAACGCTGCGAAAGTTTTTCGCGCGCATGCGCGATCGAGCCGTTCATTACCGCCTTCACGGCATCCACGCCCCAACGCTCAATCAGCTCGAGGATGTTGCGGCGCCCGGTATTGAGTGCGGCGATCTGGCCGCGCACGTCGAGACCCACGAGGGGATCGCGCACTTGGTTGAGGATCCACGCCAAAACGTCCTCGCGCACGACGCCTGCCTCAACCAGCTTGACGGGGGGCATGCGCAGCCCTTCCTGGTGCGTGTCGACGGCCTTGATCGAGAAACCGCCGGGGTCCATGCCGCCGGTGTCCAGCTGATGGCCCGATGCGCCGATCCATGCGACGAGCTCGCGCTCGTGATAGATGGGTGCGACCGTTGCGAAATCGGGGTGATGAATCGCGCCGAGATACGGATCGTTGCAGATGAAGATGTCGCCGTCGTGAATGCCCGTCGACGGGTGCGTCATCCGCTGCGTGCTCTCGACGATCAGCGGCAGCACGTTGCCCTGGGTGACGATGTACGGGCCGACGGACACCAGCGCGCCGTCTGGCAGCATGATGGCGGTGGCCGCATCGTTGCCGGTGATGAGCACGTTGGAGCCGGAGCAGCGCATGTACTGGATACCCATCTCCTCGGTGATGCTCAACAGCCGGTGGTTGAGCACCTCGAAAGTGACGGGATCGACATCAATCGGAACACGTGTGTTCATGGCGTGGCCCCCCTTGCATTGCCGATCATGATGCGGGTGTGGCGGTCGTCGTCGATGCGCGCGGTCTGGCCGGCGAGCACGACGATGTTGGTGCCTGGATGCTCGATGATCGCGGGCCCTGCGAATGACGTGCCGGTCGCGAGGCTCGGTCCGTCGTACACCGGCGTTTCCACCATTTTCGATCGCAGCGGGCACCAAGTCATCCGGTGACCATGCGGCGTGGTCGCGCGGCCGGCGTGGGCCCGATCGGGTGCGCCGTGGGGCACCACGCCGATTGCATCGACGCCATAGTTGACGAGCTCGATACCCGCGTCCTTGAGCGCCGCGCCCTTGCCGAAAAGCCGCTCGTATTCGTTCTCGAAACGCGCCGCCATCGCGGCCAGCCCGGCGTCGTCGATGCGCGCTGGTGCCGCCACGCGCACATGGTGAACCTGACGGCGATAGCGGGCCTCGACCCAGCGCTCGAAGCGTTGCCGCGTGGGCGACACATCGGCCTGCTCGAGCCGTCGCGTGCCGTCGCGCTCCATCGTTATATAGATCGATTCGACCGTCGCGGGCGTGACCGGCAGCACCAGAGGATGCGAATGCTGGAGACTGAAGCGCACGTCTGATTGCGCAGCGCCATAGGCCGAATGCACGGTGGCGAAGAGCGGCACGATGATCTCGGGCACGCCGACTTCGGCGCCATACGATGCCGCGTGCACCGGTCCGGCGCCACCGTAGGCCATCATCACGAAGTCGCGCGGATCGTACCCGCGCTCGAGCGTCGACTTGCGGATGAGGTCGCCCATCTGGTTGTCAATCACCTTGCGGATGCCGGCAGCAGCGGCGAGCACGTCGCCGCCGAACATCGGCGCCGCGATCCGGCTGCGAATCGCGTCGACCGCGCGATCCACATGCAGCGCCATGCGTCCACCGAGAAAGCGGTCGGCGGAAAGATAGCCGAGCACGAGGTCGGCATCGGTGACCGTCGGCTCCTCGCCGCCCAGGCCGTAGCAGGCGGGACCGGGATGGGCAGCGGCGCTCTGCGGTCCGATGCGCAGCCGGCGTCCATCGACCCACGCGATAGAGCCTCCGCCCGCGCCAATCGACGCGACGTCGACCATCGGCAGCCGCAACTGATACTGGTTGAGGACCGTCTCGCGGCTATAACCCCAGCGGCCGTTCTCGATGATCGCCACCTTGAACGTGGTGCCACCGACGTCGGTGGCGATGACGTTGGGAATGCCGAGCGCAGTGGCGATGCGCGCCGCACCGACGACACCGGCGGCGGGGCCGGACTCGATGGTGAAGATCGGCACGGTCTGCGCGGTTGTCGCGACACCGCCGTTGGCTTGGACGATGAGCAACTTCTGGCGCAGCCCGGCGTCGTGCAAGGTGCGCTCGAGCCGAGCGATGTAGCCTTCGATGACGGGTCCGACATAGGCGTTGAAGAGTGCCGTGGCACTGCGTTCGTACTCGCCCATCACGGGTGCGATGTCCGATGAGAGCGAAATGTAGACCTCCGGCAGCGCGTCAGCGAGGATCTCGCGCACGCGCTGCTCGTGCGCTGCGTTCTTGTGCGAGAACAGAAAGGCGACCGCGACGGCGCGATAGCCTTCCGCGCGTATCCTGGCCGTGACCTCGTGCACGGCCGCCTCGTCGAGCGCGTGCACCACGCGTCCGAGGTAGTCGTGACGCTCGGGAATTTCGAAGATGTCACGCTCGTCGACCAGCAGCCGCGGCTTCTGCGTGTTGCGATAGTGATGCCGCTCGAAGACGCTCAGACCCGCGACGCGGCCGGTCGCGCGCATGATCAGCAGCGTGTCACGAAAGCCGCGCGTGGTCAGTACCGCGGTGCGCGCCCCCGTAAACGCGAACACCGCATTGCTCGACTGCGTCGTCGCATGGACCATGCGGCTCGCGCCACCCAGCAGCTCCGCGACATCGATGCCGACTTCCGCGGCCGCGTCGCCCAGGCCATCCAGCACGCCCTGCTGCAGGTCGGAGGGGGTCGTAAGCGCCTTGCCGGCGAAAGTCCGCCCGCTCGTGTCCTCGATCACGATCACATCGGTGAACGTTCCTCCGATATCCACGGCCACGGTGTACATGTCGCTCTTTCCGATCGCGGTTGAAGGGCACACGCGAGACCTGCAGTGTCCGGGCAAACATTTTTCAGTATATTAACTGAAAATTTGAGAACGTCAACCGGGTTTGTGCCGGTGCCTTGCGGGTCGTTTCTCCGCACCGCCAGCTTCGGCCGCGAGCCACGAGGTGACCCGCCTGGGGATGTTCGGCCAGCTGAATCTAGGAAGAGTGGCCGCTTCGAGAGGCGAGGGGAACCCGAGAAAGGGCCGGTTCGGCGAGCAGCAGATGGTGATGATCCTGCGGGGGACCGATGCCACTCCGGTGATGGAGGTGGCCAAGAAGCAAGGAATCAGTGGGGGCGCCCGATGCCGCGCGCGACCACTTGGGCAAGCACCGGAAAGCCGTGGCAACGCGGCTCTCCGGGCAGCTCAATAGGCGAGGCTTGGGCGCTTCGCGACAGACAAGGTACCCGGCTACTCGTCGTCGACCGGAGTCGCTAGTCGGTGATGATCGCAGGGATACGCCACCCGATCTCCCGCGTCGCCGCATCGACCTTCAAACGCGCGATGGCTCCTTGCGGCAACCGAACATCGACATCGTAGTGCGCAGGCACGCCGTTGCTTGCGTCGAAATTGACCCCGAGCATCTGGCCGTCGATCGACGCCGTCACCAGCGCCGCCGCGTAGACAAGTGCAGCGGACCCTGCCGCGAGTGGCACGGACTCGCGCGACGCAATTTCAAGCGTCACTGCATCCACGTCCAGCCGGGCCAACCCGCTCGTGGGAAAGAGCATGTCGACGTGGTAGTGCGCGGCCTTGTCACCTGAGCCGTCGAACTCGATCGCGACGACGCTGCCGGGGTAACGTGTTTCCAGTCGGGCCACCGTCTCGCCAAGCCCCAGCGTATGGCCGATGGGCGACGAAGTCGCGGCGAACGCGGTGGCTGAGGAAAGGGCCATCAGGGTAAACGCAAATGAACGGATCTTCATGAACAGTCTCCAGTGAACTGCGCGCCGCCGTCGGAAGCCGGTGCATCCGAGCCCGCGCAACACCCGCAGGCTAGTG
>JBDTNR010000224.1:0-6054 GCA_039933655.1 Betaproteobacteria bacterium
GACAGGCCCCGCCCTGGCGGCCCCGAACCGTGCTGGACCGAGCACTACGCCCGTCCGCGTCTACCTGGGCGGCGTCTGCCTCACCGCGTCGTAGAGTTCGTTCACGGAGACGATCCGGCCGTGCAACGGCAGGATGCGGTCGACCGGGAGCGCGAGGCGCTGCAGGTTGTCCACCAGGTTCGTGTGATGCGGGTTGAGTTGCGCCGGCGGCGGTGCATTGGGCGGCCCGGGCGTGAACGAATCGGCCTCGATCAGCAGCTTTTCCCTGGGCAGATAGACGATCAGGAATGAGTCGCTGTGATGACTGTCGGCGACATGGTGGAGTTCGACCGCACGCGTGCCGTCGGTCAGCACCATTTTTTCATCGACCACGAGGAACTTCGGCTTCCTGCCCGACTTCGCGAGCTGGTCCGGGTTGATCGTATTGGCCACGGCGAACGCACGTTCGTAGTACGGCCTGTTCTGCGCCTGCGTGACAATCGTCGCGCCTTCCGCCACGGCCGCGCGCAGGCCGCCGGAATGGTCGAAGTGCTGGTGTGAATTGACGACGTAGCGAACCTGCTTGCCTGGCACCAGCTGCTTCACCTGCGCCAGCACCGGAACGCTGCGGCCATCGTTCAGCGGAGTCTCGACGACGATCACGTAGTCCTTCATCTCGATGGCGACGCTGTTATGCGAGCCGCCGGCAATGAACCAGACGCCCTCAGCCACTTTTTCCGTGGTGACGCGCTCGGTGGCGTTCTTCACCGCATCGGGCAGCCGGATGTCAGCCGCGGCGTTCGGTTGCACGTCCGTCACCGCGAGATCCAGCACCGGAAACCCGCCCTGCGTCTGTGCGATCCGCGTGGGAAACTTCACGCCACCGAAGTCGCGGTAGTCCGCGTACGTCGTTACCACATCGGCCTCGCCCAGCACCGGATCGGGAACCCGCGACTCGACGCGCTCGACGAGTCCCGCGGCATTGATATAGGCCACCGCGGTGAAGCGGCCCGGTTCCGTGAACGACGCCGTCGCATAGGCCAGGCCGTTGCGCGTCTGCTGGCGGACAATTGCGTTGTTGCGGATCGCCGCCTTGACCACACCCTGCGGCGTGATCCACAGCTGGTGGACGCGATCGGCGATGAACCGCGGACCGGCAGCGGGTCCGGCAGCGGTCTGATTCCACGCATGCGCGCCGCTCACGTATTGCTCGTTGCGCTGCGGCGCCACATGCGGATAACCGCCGCCGCCCAGCCCTTCGGCACGGGCGAACACGATCTCGTCCTTCATCGAGCCGGTCTCGTAGTTCACCACGCGCACGAACGACTGCACGCGGATCTTCGGCCAGGGCAGGCCGGGCTTGTACGCCTGCCCGAACGTGTAGCCGATGCCGTCGCCCGCGTACCGGATCGACTTCAATCCGGCGGCGCCCGTCGCCACCGACGCCCGCTCCAGTACCGGGTCTGCCGCGGACGCCGCCGCCGCCATTCCGACGAACGCGACAACGAAGATGAGCAATCCCTTTTGCAGCGAACCGGTCGACATCCGTTCTCCTTTGATCGTTTACGGCAAAGTTGTAGTGATCCCGCGGGGCAGGCGAAGCCTCTCGCAGACAACACCGGTTCGTGCCGTTTCATTCCCATCGCCGTGGCGCCGCCGCGGGAGGGGCGGACCGGCGGATCTGGCCGCTTCGGCCTATAGTGGGGCGGCGCCCGTCCTCCCGGCGCTCAACAGGAGCGAACATGTCCCACCAGCCCCCGAAGCAGAACAAGAAGAAGGCGCAGCACACGTCGAAGGAAAAAAAAACCATCAAGCAGCAGAAGAAGCACGCGAGCGATACCGCGCCGTTCATCAAGCATTGAGAAAATCCCCGGTGACAAGTCGGGGATCGACCGCTTCCAGCGCCCCGCTCGCTTCGGGTCGGACGCCACGCCTTGTCGAGCGGCGACCGTGCTGCCGTTCATCCTGCGCGGCGTCACGCTCTATGGCATCGACAGCGTGATGGCGCCGCACGCGGTCCGCGATGCCGCATGGACGCGCCTTAGCCTCGACATCGACACCACCAAGCTCGACGCGCTGACGAGCGAAATCGCGCTCGCCGACGCCATCGCGGCCGGTGCGGCGATCGTCGACGGCAAGCTCCGCGGCCGCGTCGTCGTCGACGTCAATCGCTAGCAGCGGCGGGGCGGCGTCCGCGCCGTACGGAGAACCGCATGGGCGGGACGAGCCGCCGCGTCGCGCCCGCTCACTGCCGCTCGACGCGGGGAATGTCCTCGATGTCGGTCGACCACGGCACCGCCGAGCGGCACCAGATGCGCCGCTGCGGAGGCAGTTCCGCACGCTGCTTCAGGCAGCCGACGCGCAGCGAGTACGCCTGCGGGTCGGCAACGGCCGCCGAATAGACGGGCGCGCCGCATTCCGGGCAGAACGCGTGGGCGCGCCGGGTGCCGCTCTCGGCGGTCTTGATGTAGATCTTCGGCTGGCCACTCGTCAGCACGAATGACGCCTTGGGTACCGGGACCGAGACGCGATAGGGCGAGCCCGACAGCGTCTGGCAATCGGTGCAGTGGCAGATCGACACCTTGGCCGGATCGACGTCGGCCTCGAAACTGATGCTGCCGCAGTGGCAGCCGCCCTGAACCTTCATCGCACTCTCCGGGGGTGGTCAAGCGCGCGCCGCGCCGCATGCGGATTCTCGCATCAATTCCGCTGCGTCCGCGCGTGCGGGCTTCGTCCTGAGTCACGAATTCGGCGCGTCCCAATACCACGGTCCGCGGGTGCACCCATCATCGCCATGACCCCACGCGGTGCGCCCGCCGGCGCCGCCCGCGCGAAGCGGGATTCGACCGCCAGCGATCAGACGGCGTTGTCGCCGGCCGCCAGCTTCGTGATGAGTCCCAAGAGCGAGTTCCAGTGGCGGGACTTGTCGAAAAAGTGCGCGGCGCCCAGCGCGCGGCAGCGCGCCTCGTACTGCGGGTACGCATAATTCGTGAAGACGATGATGCGGTGCCGGTCGTCCGCCGCCGATTCCCCGAGTGCCTTCAGCACGCCGATTCCGGTACCGGTCTTCAACTGCATGTCGACCAGCGCCACATTCCAGCGCGCGTTGCGCAACAGCAGCAGCGCGTCCGGTTCGTTGTCCGCGTGGCCGACGATCTCGACGTTGCGAATCACCGCCAGGGATTCCTCGAGTCGATCGAGAATGATCTTCGAGTCTTCGATGATGACGACGCGCAGTCCCGGGACCTTCAAGGCGGGAATCCAATCGAGACTCAACGGCACTTGTCGCGAATCGGTCTGGGATGGCAATGTTTGCATGTCCATGGTGTCCGTTCCTGCTGTGGCCCGCCAGCGGCATGCATGCTGACGCGCAGTGAGCCTGAGCTCCCGAGCGCCCGACCGGGGCTTATGGTCCGCGTCGCCGCCAGAGCGCCAGGATGGGATGGAGGAGCGACGTGCATCTGCACAATAGCCCGTCGCCAGCGACAGCGGCATCCGCCGATGCCGCGTCGACGCGTAGGACAGTCCGCACTTCGCGCAAGAGGGACATGCCAGCGACGCGACGCGCCCTGGCGCCGACGCGGCGGGGCGTCGGCGGAAAATGCCCGCGCCGCGCCGATGCGCGTCGAAGCACCGGTGCCGAATGTTTAACGGCCTTGCGGCGCATCGGGACTGGCCGGCACCACGACATCCGTCGCGTTGTCGATTTCGTTGAGCAGGCCATTCAGCATGGACAGTGCGCGTTCGGCCTGCCCGGCCGCAAGCATGTCCCGGACGGCGACGATCGCCGCCCGCAGCCGCTGCTCGTAGAGTTCCGCCTCCCCGAGTTCGCGCACCAGGCGGGCGTACTCGGCCACACTCGCGCAAGTGCCGGCCGGAGCGCCCGCCATCAGCAGACGCCGGCG
Organism: Betaproteobacteria bacterium; assembly: GCA_039933655.1. GTDB lineage: Bacteria > Pseudomonadota > Gammaproteobacteria > Burkholderiales > Casimicrobiaceae > VBCG01. The sequence continues at coordinate 3,885 of JBDTNR010000224.1, forward strand.
CCGGCGCGAGCGCCACAGCTTGCCGCGGCGCCGCCCGGACATTCGTACGTGCGGACGACGGCGCGCGTGCGCACGCGCCGTCCGTCGGCGCCCGCCTCGTCCATGTCGCGGCGAATGCGGCGGAACAACTCGCGCACCTCGTCCGCCCATCCGTTCGCAATCCCGACGCTGCGCTGCTCGATTTCCATGTCTACCCTTGGGCAGGCGGCTACGCGGCGCGCACGCGGGTGCTGACGACAGCCACCGGCGACGTGCGCAACACTTCCTGCATTCGTCAACTGCCGATCATTGCCGGCACATCCGCGGCGGCGTCGCGCGGCTTCCCGGGCTTTGCCGAGCGCTCGTAATTCGCGATGACCTGCGCGCCCAGCAGCAGGAACAGCGCCGCGAGCTCGACGCTCAGCAGGATGGCGATCGCCGTCCCGAACGATCCGTAGACGACGGCGATCTGCGACAGCGTGTCGTAGTACCAGACGAGCACGTGCCGCGTCAGTTCCCAGAGCACGCAGGCGGTCACGCCGCCGATCAGCGCATGCCGCCATGAAATACGGCCCACCGGCATGACGAGATAGATCGACGTGACGACGAGGATCTCGCCGCCGACGCCCATCAGGTAGAGCAGCGAAGCCGATACCGCGTCGAGCGAATGTGCAACGCCGAACACCGCGACCTCCCGCGTGGCGAGCACGGCGAGCTTGCCCGATACCACCGTCGCCGCGAGCAGGCCGATGCCCAGCAGCACGATGAACACGTACGGCATCAGCGCCGACACGATGAATAGGCGGCGGCGGACGAGGACGCGATGGAAGAAGATCACCGACATCGCATTTTCCAGCACGGTGAACGCGAGCGCGCTGAACAGCAGCATGCTGACGAGCAGCACGCCGCCGACGACTTCGCGGTGGGCGAGTACCGTCCGCAACTGGTCGACGACCGGCGCCGCCTGCCCCGGGACCAGGAATTCGAGGTACTCGGACAGCGTGGCGAACAGCGGGCCCGGCTCGACGAACCGCGACAGCCCGATGAGGATCAGGATTAGCAGCGGCACGAGCGACAGCAGCGTGTAGTACGCGACGGCGCCGGCCAGCAGGATGCCTTGGTTCTTGCGGAACGACAGCAGCACGTCCCACATGAACGCGGGCAGTGCGCGCAGTTGCTCGACCAGTCGGTGCGCCGACCACGGCGGTGGTGCGGCGCGAACAGCGGGTGCCATGGAGTCCGGTATCGGGAAGTGCCGGCTTCGAGAATGCGCGCTGCCCGCCGCCGCGGGCATCGGCCGTGTCCGATTGCGGCGTAGGGCTTCCGCTGACGCTTCGGTCGCCGGTCACCCCGGCGCCAAGCGCTAACTGCTGCGAGGCTTTGCCCGCCCCTTGGCGGAAAGGGCCGCGAGGCGCGCCTGCGCTTCGCGCTTGCCGAGCGGGCGAATGGCCGCCACCGCGGCCAGCTGAGCCGCGCGCGGTTTCGCGGTGCCGTGCTCCCAGTTGTAGATCGACTGGCCGCTGACCCCGACCAGTTTCCCGAAGTCCACTGCCGACAGGGAGAGTCGCTTGCGCTGCGCCACGAGCGCCTTGGCGCCGAAGCGCAATCCGCCCGTGGTGGCCGGTGCGGACGCGGCAGCGCGCGCCGTCGCCGCCCGCCGCGACAGCACCGCGACCAGCCGCTCCAGCAGCCGGACCTGCCGCTTCAGCTCGGCAATGTCCCGCCTGTGCTGGATCGTCGCCTTCCGCGTCGCGCCGACCTGTTGCCGGATTTCCTTTCGCGCCAGCCGCGTCACTTCGTCCCTCAGTACCGCTCCGATGTTCGGCATCACCTGTTCCTGTTCCTGAAAAATTCGGGGTTACCGCGTGGCGTCGGCCGCATTCGGCGACGGCACCGGATCGCGCGACGTGATGACCCGGGCTATCGCGGCACTTCCGTGTCGATACATTGTTTCATACCCGCTCGCCCACCCCCGGAAGGCCGACGGGCGGGAGTTCGCAGCCGATGTGAAGCTGGCGCAACATGCCCTGTTTGCGCCGTATCGCGGCCGATGATATTAACCCATTGTTTCATTGCAGAAATACCCCATCGAACCGGTGGTTTCCGCCCGCGCCCGACTCCCCTGGCGCGACGGCGTAGCGGGCATCGCCCGCCGGCGCCACCGGGCCCGGGCGGGCCGCACGCCGCGCCC
>JBDTNR010000225.1:0-6009 GCA_039933655.1 Betaproteobacteria bacterium
CGGTGCTGATCGTGCTGATGCTCGTCGTCATCTGGCTGATCCAGCGGCTGGTCGGTGAGAGGCGGCTCGGACGGCGGGCAGTGGGCGCGGACATCGCGCCGGGCGGCGTCGCACAGCTGCCGGGCACCGCTGCCTGAGGCAAGGCTTGATTCCCACGATGAAAGCTGCCTCGATCGAACTCGAGCACGTCACCAAGATGTACGGCGATATCGCCGCCGTGCGCGACATCTCGTTCACGATCGCCGCCGGTACGCTCGTCACACTCCTCGGGCCGTCGGGCTGCGGCAAGACGACGACGCTGCGCCTCATCGCCGGACTGGAGTTGCCGAGCGTGGGGACGATCCGGATCGGCGGCCAGGACGTGTCGCAAGTGCCGGCGTCCGAACGCGACGTGTCGATGGTCTTTCAGAACTACGCGCTATTCCCGCACATGTCGGTGCTGGAGAACGTCCGCTACGGCCTCGACGTGTCTCGCGTCGGCCGCGCACTCGGCGACGAGCGCGCCCGCGCGGCGCTCGACACCGTCGGCCTCGCCGGCTTTGATGCGCGCTTGCCGTCGGAGCTGTCGGGTGGCCAGCAGCAGCGCGTCGCCGTGGCGCGCGCACTGGTGCTCGAGCCGGCGGTGCTGCTGTTCGACGAACCGCTGTCCAACCTCGACGCCCGGCTGCGCCGGCAGATGCGCGAGGAGATCCGCGAACTGCAGCAGCGGCTGGCCCTCACCGTCGTGTATGTGACGCACGACCAGGCCGAGGCGATGGCGGTGTCCGACCGCATCATCGTAATGAACAAGGCGACGATCGCGCAGGAAGGCGCGCCGCGCGAGCTCTATGATCAGCCGCGCGATCCGTTTGTCGCCAGTTTCATGGGCGACGCCAATCGGGTCCAGGGCGTGCTGCGGCGGCGCGATGCGCTGCGTGCGGACGTCCTGCTGGGCGGCATCACGCTCGATCTGCCGCATCGCGGATTGCCCGACGGCGATGTCCTGCTGTCGATCCGGCCGGAGGCGATCACCCTGCTGGACGATGCACGTCTGCCGCTGCGTGCCACCGTGCGCAAGGCCGCCTACCTGGGCGGTCTCATGGAGTACACGCTCGACACGCCGGTCGGGGAGCTGTTCGTCATTTCCACGGCGGTCGACCGACCGATTGCCATCGGCAGCGAGGTTGGCGTCGCGCTCGCGCCGCATGGCGTCGTGGCGATACCGCCAGGGTAGGCGTTGAGCGCAGCGCGATGAACCGGGTCGTCATCCTGCTGGTGGCGGCGAGCCTCTTCGGCGCCTGGAACTGGTGGAGCAGCGAACGCCACGTCCGCGTGCCGCCTGGCATCGTCGCCGCCGCCGAACCGGTTCAGCGCGAACTCGACGTCCCGGCCGTGTTCTCGGCCAAGGACCACAGGTTCCATGTGCGCGCGCAATACACGATCACGGCGCGCGTGCTGCGCAAGGAAATCTACCGCATCGACGGCGGCGCCAGCCTGGCGCCGGTCGACCTGGGACTCGGCTGGGGGCCGATGTCCGACACCCGTATCGTCGACCAGCTGGAATTCTCGCAGATGGGACGCTTCCTGTTCTGGAGACCGACGGACTGGACGACCTTTCCGCTTACGCCGCGCGACACGATCGCGCACGCCGCGCAGGTACATGCGATTCCCGCCGACGACGACGTGGAGCGCCGGCTGCGCAGGCTGCGGCCGGGTCAGGTGGTCACGCTGACCGGCTATCTGGTCGACGTGCGCGGGCCCGGCGGCTTCAGCTGGAACACGTCGCTGCGCCGCGACGATACCGGTGACGGCGCATGCGAACTGATGTGGATCGAGCGCGTGTCGATCGACTGAAGCAACCCGGTCAGGGGATCGCGCACATCACGTTGCCTTCGAGGATCCATCCATTCGCCTGCATCGCGCGGGACTCGCTGCGGCTGGTCGTGAAGCGATGGTTCGCCTGCCCGCCCATGCCGTTGTTGTAGAGGCGGATCACGGGGATGCGGTCGGCCGCGCAATCGCCCGCCGTCGGGGGATCGGCGAGGAACGCGAGGCCTTCGTATGTCCACAGCGGATTGGCCTTGACCTTGGCGCACTCCGCGCCGTCGATCGTGAAGAAGTGCGAGTTCGGTCCGAGCGGCGGCGTGCCGAAGAACCGGCACGCGGCGAGGCCGATGGTCGCGTCGGCCGGCCGCAGCTTGAACTGGTAGCCGGTGCGGGCCCAGCCCGGCACCACGATGCCGGCATCAAGCATTGCCTGCTCCGCAATCTCCGCCGTGATGAAGTAGTGGTTGAGCGCGGCGTTGTAATACTCGACGACGATCGCCTCGACCGGGGTGCCGGACGCATTCACCTGCACGGTCGACGGCGCCATGTAGTCGATGCGTTCGCTATCGTCACCCCCGCCGGCCACCGATGCCATCCGCGCGCTTGCGGCGCGCAGGATCGGATCGCCCGAAAGCTGGCCCGCCAGGAAGGTATGCGTCCACGTAATGATGTCGTTCGTGGATGGAAGGTCGTATTCATGCCGCACCCCGTTCAGCGCCACCAGCTGCCGCGTACTCTTGAGGCGGGCGATGCCGCGCTCCACCGTCGTGATGGGCGCTGTCTTGTCCGCGGTGCCGCTGATCGCCAGAAACGGCATCGTGACGTTGTCGAGTCCCTTCAGATCGCGCCCGAAAGCCGGGTACACGTCGATGCCGAAATACGGCACGTATCCAACTGCAGCCTTGAGCCGCAGATCCTTGGTCACCTGCGTCGACGACTGGCCCAACGAGGTCGTCAGCGCCGCCCCCGCCATCAGCATCATCGCCTCGCCACCCATGCTCGCGCCGAAACCGACGACCTTGTTGGCGTCGATGTGGTCGCGGAAGTCCGGGTGGTCGAGCACGATGTCCAGCGCCCAGGACATCGAGATCGGGCGCGCCGACTGCATGGCGATGAAGGTCTTGAAGTGCAGCAGCGCGTAGATGGCATCCTCGAAACTGTCGAGGTCGAGATCCGCAAAGCGCAGATCGCCGTGGAAGGCGGCGATAACCACATAGCCGTGGCTCGCCATGTCCCTGATCGAATCCATGTAGCCGTCGGAAAGCGGGCTTCCCGACAGGCCATGTCCGTACAGCATCACCGGGAACCGGCCGCTGGCCGCCGGAAAAATCGGCGCTTCCGCGCCACGCTGCATCCGCGGCACCACGGGCCCGTCCGGAAGCACGAAGTCCGCGCGCGTGTTCGAAGCATCGGTCGGATAGCAGATCAGGTAGGCATACGTGAACGTGCTCCCGGCGAACGGTCCGAACAGCGTGGAATCCGATGGAAGGGCTCGCGTCACGATGTGCGCATGGTCCGGGTCGATCAGCAGGTCGGTCAGGTAACGCGACCGACCGTCCTTGGGGAGTCCTTCCCAATATTCCTGAGCCGTCTCCCCCGCCCGCACGCGCGAAAAGTCCTGATCGACATTGCTGCACGCCACCGCATAGGGGCCGACAGGCAACGGGGGGACCACCCATCCGGCCTGGGCCTGTGCGCCGGCGGCGAGCACCGCCAGGAACAGCCCCATCGCTTGTGCCGCGCGACGGATGTCCGTGCGGCGAAGGCGCGTGACCGCGAGCTTCGGCATTCCGTTGCTCAAGGACGCGGCTGCAGCGCGCCGACGTCGAGCGCGAAGACGACCGGGAAGAAGCTCGGCCAGGCGTTCCAGCGCTGCGAGCCCGCCTCCGAGACTGCCCACAGACGGCCATCCGGCGCGAACTCGATGTCCTCGATCCCCGCGGGCATCGGCCACGTGGTCAGCATGCGTCCCGTCCGTGCATCCAGATTCTGCAGCTGTCCGGACCTGCCATTGCTTTGCGTAAGCCATAACGAGCCATCCGCGGCCACGGCCGCGCCTTGCGTTTGTGTAGCAATTGGCAGCTCGCGATCCGCTGCACGTTCGTCGATTGCGCCGCCACCACCGGCGATCAGCGCCATCAAGCGATCCTCGGACACCTGCCAGAGGCGTCCGGTTCCATTGGCGGATGGGGTGTATGCCGCCAACCAGAGAATACCCGGACGATAAGCCAACGCCGAGCCACGGAGCGTACCGTTCAGCGCCACTTCAGTGCAGGCGAGCGGCTCGCAGCGCCCGAGGGCAAGCGCTGCCTGCGTATCGATGCGAAAGAGGCGTCGGGTATCGGCGACATAAAGGTAGCGATCACCGGTGTGCGCGATCCCGCCCGCATGGCCGCAACTTGCGGGCAGGTCGAACTGGCCGGCCACTGCGCCATCGGTCGGATCGACCTGGAAGACGCGGCACTGACCCTTGTTCTGCCGGGGATCGACGCTGCGATACGTCGCGACCCACAGGTACCCATCGCCGGCTGCGACACCCTGCGGTACATAGCCGTCGGACAGGCGCGGCGACCAGATTCGCACCCGCATCGCCTGCGCGTTCGGGACATCGGAAAGCGTCCGCGTCGTGTAGCCGGGCGCATCGCCCAGGACCGGGCCATCGGCCGGGAAGGCGGCCATCGACCATCCGGCGAACGCTGTCGCGAGGCACGCGGCGGCGCGCGCACCCCACTGTGTCAGAACGCCTCCACCTCGAGCCCCAGCGCGCTTTCGCTGCCGTGGATGATCGTGTGCGCGCACGCCGACGCTTGCGGCAGCAGGCAATCCGCATAGAAGCGCGCGGTGGCGATCTTCGCGTGCAAAAATTTCGCGTTCCCGGTACCTGCCGCAACATGATCGGCCGCGATCAGCGCAGCGCGGCCCATCTGCCAGCCGCCCGCCGCGAGGCCCCAGAGCTTGAGGTAAGCGACCGCGACGGCATGCGCGGCGCGCGTGTGCTGGCCGTACGCGGGAACCATCCATTCCACCGCGGCCTGAAGATCGGCAGTCGCCGCGGCAAGTTGTACGCCAATCGCCTGCAACGCCGGTTAGCTGCGCGCCGCGAGCCGAGCCGCCACCTTGTCGATTTCGGCGGCCACCGCACGGGCGACGGCCCCCCCGTCGCGCGCAGTCTTGCGCCCGATGAGGTCGTTGGCCTGAATACCCGTCGTGCCTTCGTAGATCGTGATGATCCGCGCGTCGCGGACATGCTGCGCAGCGCCGGTTTCCTCGATGAATCCCATGCCGCCGTGCACCTGGAGGCCGAGCGACGTCACCTCCTGCGCAACTTCGGTCGACCAGCCCTTGACGATCGGAATCATGAACTCGGCGAATGCCTGCGCCTTTGCGCGCGCCGCGGCGTCCGGGTTGTTCGCGGCGTTGTCGAGCGCCGCCGCCGTGACGTAGGCCACCGCCCGCGTCGCCTCGGTATACCCGCGCATGGTCATCAGCATGCGGCGGATGTCCGGATGGTCGATGATCGCGCCGGTCTTGGCGCCCTTTTCCAGACCGACCGCCTTGCCCTGCACGCGATCGCGCGCATACGAGACTGCGCGCTGGTACGCGCGCTCCGAGATGCCAACGCCTTCGAGGCCAACGGAGAAGCGCGCCAGATTCATCATGATGAACATGTACTCGAGGCCGCGGTTCTCCTCGCCGACGAGGTGGCCGACCGCGCCTCCCTTGTCGCCATACGCCAGCACGGCCGTCGGGCTCGCGTGAATGCCGAGCTTGTGTTCGATCGACACGCAATGGACGTCATTGCGCGCGCCCAGCGAGCCGTCGTCGTTGACGATGAACTTCGGCACCACGAACAGCGAAATGCCCTTTACGCCTTCCGGCGCGTCCGGTGTGCGTGCCAGGACCAGGTGAACGATGTTTTCGGTGTAATCGTGCTCGCCGAAGGTGATGAAGATCTTCTGCCCGAAGAGCTTGTAGCTCCCGTCACCCTGTGGCACCGCGCGCGTGCGCACGGCGGCCAGATCCGAGCCCGCCTGCGGTTCGGTCAGGTTCATCGTCCCCGTCCACGTCCCGGCGACCATTTTGGGCAGGAATTTGTCCTTCAGCGCGTCCGTGCCCCGCAACTCGATCGCCTCGATCGCGCCTTGCGTCAGCAGTGGGCAGAGGTCGAAGGCGAGGTTCGCGGCATGCCACATTTCCTCTACC
>JBDTNR010000226.1:0-5977 GCA_039933655.1 Betaproteobacteria bacterium
CAGAGTGCCGTTGGCCGTCACGATGATGCGCAGGTTGCCGCGCGCGACGGGCTCCGTCACGAACGCCGGCGTCGTGCCCGACGGCGCTTGCGTCCACCACTTCCACGCACCCGCCGCCACCACGGCAATGACGATCACGGCGAACCACACCCACGGCCGGCGCCACCAGGGGGCCGGGGCGAGATCCGCGAGTTCCGGCGCCACGGCGCCGGCCGCGGGCAATGCGGACGCTTCGTTCATGACGGGAAGGTCGAAGGGCTTGTTCATGTAAGTTGTTTCCCGACGGTGACGGCAGGCGCGCCGGTGCGCGCCTGCGGAGTGGCGGCCACGTCCGGCTGCCAGCCGCCGCCCAGCGCCTTGTACAACCTGACGTGGGCGAGGCCGAGTTCGGCCTCGCCGTTGGCCACGCTGTCCTGCACCGACAGCAGCGTGACCTGCGTCTGCAGCACGGGCTGAAAATCGCTCAGGCCGCTGTTATAGCGGTAGCGCGCGAGGATCGCCGCGTTGCGCGCGGCCAGGGCGGCGCGCCGCAGCGTCGCGAGTCGCTCGCGCGCGCTGGCGAGCGTGACGAGCGCATCCTCGACATCCTTCAACGCGGCGAGCACCGTGGTTTCGTACGCGATGCGCGCCTGGTCGAACGCGGCGTCCTGCACGCGTACCTGCGCCTCCAGCGCGCCGCCATTGAAGATCGGCACCGAGATCGAGCCCAGCAGCAATGCGGCGAGCGCGTTGCCGCCGGTGAGCCCGCCGAAGGTGAGCGCGGCGACGCCCAGCGTTCCGCTGATCTGGAACGACGGGTAGCGCGCGGCATCGGATTGCGTCACCCGCGACGCAGCCGCCTGCAGCTGGTACTCGGCCCGGTGCACGTCGGGGCGCTGCCGCAGCGTCTCCGCGGGGAAGGCGTACGCGAGCCCCTCGTCGACAACGGGCACCACGGCATTGGACTTGAGCGTGGCCTGCAGCGCCTCGGGCGTGACGCCGGCCAGCACCGCGAGCGCGCTCTTCGCCTGCGCGATGCCCGCCGTCAGTGCGGGTATCTGCGCGCGCGTGACCTCGGTCGAACTGCGCGCCTGCTCGACGTCGAGCGAGGTGGTGAGGCCCGCCTGCGCGCGCCATTCGGTGATCTGCTGCGTCTCCTCCTGGCTCGCCAGGTTGTCGCGGGCGATGGCCATGCGCAACTCGAGCGCGGTCCAGGTGATGTATTGCGCCGCCGCTTCGGCGGCGATCGACACCTGCACGTCGGCGAGCGACTCGACCGCGGCGCGCGTATCGGCATCGGCCGCCGTCACGCCGGCGCGCGTGCCGCCGAAGACGTCCGGCTCCCAGCTCGCGTCGAAGCCCGCGGCGTAGGAACTGTTGCCGTCGTTGCCGCCGGACCTGGTGCGCGACGCCGAGGCGTTGCCGCCCACGGTCGGCAGCAGACCGGCGGCGGTCACGTCGCGCTGCGCGCGTACCTGCCGCAGCGTCGCCTGGGCGGTACGCACGTCGCCGTTGGCGGCGAGCACCTGCGTCACCACTGCGGTGAGCTGCGGATCGTGAAAATGCCTCCACCATTCGGCAAGCGACGTGGCGGCAGTCGACGCGGTTCCGTGATCCCAGACGGCGGGAACCGGGACGGCCTGGCTCACATCCGTGTCGGGATGGACGAGCAGCGACGAGCAGCCTGCAAGCAGCGCAGCGGCGAGGAGCGCGGCGCACTGTGCCGTCGACCGCCATCCACGCGCGTGGCGAGCGGGCGCCGCCGCCGGCGAACCCGCAGCGGCCGAACGCAGCGGAGGCATCGGTCGACGGATCGTCACCTTGGGCAAGCGGAGCGAAACGGCGGCGGCATGGTTCATCCAATCATCTTTTCACGTAGGCGGTATTGATTTGACGCTTGGTGGCGCAACCGTTCCATTCGGACCTGTAACAAAAGATTGTCCCCGGGCAAATGCCCTTGGAGTGCGGCGGGGCGCGCCTGGCGTAGGAGCGTCGCGGTACGCAAGGCCGTTCGCTTGCGGCGCGCAAGTCGCCTCCGTCCCCGCCCCGTCAATCGGCGGGAACGACAGCCGCGCGAGTGAGGCCGGCGAAGCATCGGCAACCCGTTGTTTACAAAAGACGTTCGTGACCGCCCTTGCCAATGGCCGCTGGCGCCCTCACCTTGCCACCGAGGCGAAAAACCGGGATAATGTTGGGTTTTCCGCCCTACCCCAGGTCGCCGTCACAGGCCATCGGGGTTCGGTCCAGAGCGGCATTTCGACGGGACAGCGCGTCTGCGAGCCACATCACCGCGGGCAAGCGAGTCCGGCACACCAGAGGACATCATGAAAGAAGGCATCCACCCCAAGTACGCCGAAGTGCAGGTCACCTGCAGCTGCGGCAACAGCTTCGCGACGCGCTCGACGTCGGCCAACAAGGCGCTGCACATCGAAGTCTGCTCGCAATGCCATCCGTTCTACACGGGCAAGCAGAAGGTCATGGACACCGCCGGTCGCATCGACAAGTTCCGCCAGCGCTACGGCGCCAAGGGAACGACCGCGCCGAAGACCGCCTGATCGGTGTGACGCCACCTTGAAAAAGGCAGCCTCGGCTGCCTTTTTCTTTCCGGGTGTGTAGCATCCACGCTGCCTTATCCGGATTTCGCATGCGCGCACCACGTCCCTACACTCCCGAACCGGTCGATCCGGAAGCGGTCAGTCCCGCCGGCCCCTATCGCGCGCTGAAGCAGTTCGGCCTCGCGCTGCTGTGCGCGGCATGGGTGGCGCTCGGGCTCGCCGGCCACGATCCGTGGAAAACGGAGGACGCAACGTCGATCGGCGTCGCCGCCGAGATGGCGGACCGCGACGACTATGTCGTGCCGACGCTCGCGGGCGAGCCGTACGTGCCGCGACCGCCGCTGGCCTATGTCGGTGGCGCACTGGCGATCAAGGCGTTCTCGCCGCCGCTAGAGGTGCACAATGCGGCGCGGATGGTGGTCGGCCTCGCGCTGGCGCTCGTGCTGCTCGCCACGGCGTACGCGAGCCGCGAGCTGAACGGACGCGCGTTTCGTTGGCTGCCGGTGCTGATCCTGGTGGGCAGCGTCGGCTTCTGGGACCGCGCTCACGTGCTGTCACCCGAGCTCTTCGTCACGCTGGGCGTGGCAGTCGCACTGTACGGGTTCGCCCTGGCGCTGCGCCATCCGCTGCTGGGCGGCGCAGCGCTGGGCGCCGGCATCGCCATCGCGTTCATGGGCCGCGGCTTCCTGGGGCCGCTGTGGATCGTCGTGGCGGCGCTGCTGCTTCCCGCCTGCGGGCCGCTGTGGCGCAACCGGGCATATGCAGCGACGGTGGCCGTCGCGTTGCTCGTGGGCATCGCGCTTTCGCTCCCGTGGCCGCTCGCTCTGCATGCACGCGACCCGGCGCTGTTCGCGGAGTGGTGGTCGAGTGAAGCGCCGGAACACTACATCGCGCTGTTCGGCGGGGGCCAAGCCGAGCCGCTTTACTACGTGCGCAACCTGCTGTGGTTCGCGTGGCCATCGCTGCCATTGTTGCTGTGGCTGCTGTGGCTGCGTGGCCGCGGCTTCAACGGCGGGCTCGCGCAGCCCGGCATCATCGTGCCCGGCGTGCTGGTGCTGGTGATCTTCGCCAGCCTGCTGGCGATGCCCGAGGCCCGCCTCGCCAATGCGCTGCCGCTGCTGGTGCCGCTCGCGCTGCTCGCGGCGGTCGAGATCGATTCGCTGAAGCGTGGCTTCTCCGGCGCGCTCGACTGGTTCGGCATCCTGACCTTCGGCCTGCTCGCGATCGTCATGTGGGCGTTCTGGATCGACTCGTACGTGAACGGCATGCCGATCAATGTCGCCCGCCTCTTCCGCGACACCGAGGTTGGCTACAAGCCGTCGTTCCACCTGGGGACGATGCTCGCCGCCGTCGGCCTGACGGTGCTGTGGGTGATGCTGGTGCGTCCGGCGCGGCGGTCCAACCGCCGCGCGATCCTCAACTGGGCCGCCGGCGTGACGCTGATCTGGGGCCTGGTCACGACCATCTGGCTACCGTATCTCGACTCGCGACGCAGCTATCGCTGGACGGTCGAGAGTGCCGCGCTGCGCCTGCCTCCCACCGGCTGCGTCGCGAGCCGGAACTTAGGCGAGCCGCAACGGGCGCTGTTCAACTATTTCGCCGCCATACGCACGGTCCGCGAGGAGGTGAAGCCTGACCATGCGTGCGAAGCGCTGCTCGTGCAATATGGGCGGCTCGCGAGCGAACCCGAACCGCTGCCGGGCTGGACGCCGGCATGGAGCGGCGGGCGTAAGGGCGACGCCACCGAACGCTTCGTGCTTTACTTGAGGACACCGTGAAATTTTTCGACGAAGCGACGATTGAGGTGATTGCCGGCGACGGAGGCAACGGCGCTGCCTCGTTTCGCCGCGAGAAATACGTGCCGCGCGGCGGTCCCGACGGCGGTGACGGAGGTCGCGGCGGCAGCATCTATGCGGTGGCCGACCGCAACATCAACACGCTGATCGACTACCGGTACGCGCGCATCCATCGCGCGAAGCGCGGCGAGAACGGACGCGGCGCGGATCAGTATGGCCACGGCGCCGAGGACATCGTGCTGCGGATGCCGGTGGGCACGGTGATCGCCGACGCCGAGACCGGCGAGGCCATCGCGGACCTGGCCACCGACGGCGCGCGCGCGCTGCTGGCGCAAGGCGGCAAGGGCGGCCTCGGCAACCTGCACTTCAAGTCGAGCACCAACCGCGCGCCGCGGCAGTTCACCAACGGCGACATGGGCGGGCAGCGCAAGCTGAAGCTCGAGTTGAAGGTGCTCGCCGACGTTGGCCTGCTGGGCATGCCCAACGCCGGCAAGTCGACGCTTATCCGTGCGATCTCGGCGGCCAAGCCCAAGGTCGCCGACTACCCGTTCACGACGCTGGTGCCGAATCTCGGCGTCGTGCGGACGAGCGAGGGCAAGAGCTTCGTCGTCGCCGACATCCCCGGACTCATCGAGGGTGCGGCGGAGGGCGCGGGCCTCGGCCACCGCTTCCTGCGGCATCTGGCGCGCACGCGGCTGCTCCTGCACCTGGTCGATCTCGCGCCGCTCGACGAGGGCGCCGATCCCGTGCACGACGCGCGCGCGATCGTGAAGGAATTGAAGCGCTACGACGAAGCGCTGTACGAAAAGCCGCGCTGGCTGGTGCTCAACAAGCTCGACCTGCTGCCGGAAGACGAGCGGGCCACGCGCGTGGCCGCGTTCGTGAAGGCGTATGGGTGGAAGGGCCCGGTGCACGCGATCGCGGCGATCAGCGGGCAAGGCTGCCGCGAATTGACGTTCGCCGTGCAGGTGTGGCTCGACGCGCACCCGGCGCCCGCGGCCCATTTGCCCGTGGACGGCGAGAGCACGCCGGCGATCGCCGCCGGCTCGCCTGCCGACGCCACGGCAACGGCGGAAGCCGCGGCGCCCGCCGTCGACACCGCCGCCGACACCGGGCGCGTGGTGGTGTCACCGCCGCCGGTCAGGACGCGGCGCCGGCGCACGGGAGACGCGCAGTCGTGACGAACCCGGTCGCCGCCGCCAGGCGCATCGTCGTGAAGGTGGGCTCGAGCCTCGTCACCGACGAGGGACGCGGCCTGGACCATGCGGCGGTCGCGCGCTGGGCCGACGAGATCGCGCAGCTGAAACGCGGCGGACGTGAAGTCGTGCTCGTCTCGTCGGGCGCCATCGCCGAGGGCATCAAGCGGCTGGGCTGGACGTCGCGGCCGCGCGCGATCCACGAGTTGCAGGCGGCGGCCGCCGTCGGCCAGATGGGGCTCGTGCAGGCGTACGAGACCGCCTTCGCCAGGTTCGGCCTGCACACGGCGCAGATCCTGCTGACGCACGAGGACCTGGCCGATCGCAAGCGCTACCTCAATGCGCGGTCGACGCTGCGCACGCTGATCGACCTTTCCGTCATCGCCATCATCAACGAAAACGACACGGTGACCACCGACGAGATCCGCGTTGGCGACAACGACACGCTGGG
>JBDTNR010000227.1:0-5959 GCA_039933655.1 Betaproteobacteria bacterium
CGTTCAACCTCCTGGTTCAGTACCGCAAGTCATTGCTCAACCGGCTGGGCGGCGAATGGCTTACGGAATTTCAGGTCGGCCAGGACACGCATCTGTTCAGCGAGTTCTACCAGCCGCTGCACGACTCCGGAATCTGGTTCGGCTCGCTGTACGGTCAGGTCGGCCAGACGACACAAGGGGTCTTCAACGGCGACGCCAGGATCGCGGAATATCTGGCCGGCACCGCACGCGCTGGGGTGGATCTCGGCCGCGTGTTCGGCACCTTTGGCGCGATGCGCGCGGGTCTGGTGTGGACGCAGGTGAACGCCCGAGTCGAAACCGGTGATCCGGTGCTGCCGACGGTACGCGAGCTCACCGCAGCGGGGCGGCTCCAGCTGACCCTCGACCAGCTCGATCATCCATGGTTTCCGCAGGACGGGTACGGACTGAACGTCTCGTTCTATGGCGCCACGACCGCACTGGGGTCGGCGCTCGACTACCAGCGTCTCCAGGGTCAAGGCAGCTTCGTGAAATCGTGGGGCTCGCACACGGTGAACCTCTTCGTGTCCGGCGGCACGGACTTCGGCAGCGAAATGCCCGCGTACGAGACGTTCAACCTGGGCGGCCCGCTGCGCCTGTCGGGCTTTCGACTCAACCAGTTCACGGGCCGCGATTTTGCGTTCGGCCGGGCGATGTACTACAACAACATCTTTCCGTTGCCGGAGCTTCTTGGCTACGGTGTATTCGCCGGCGCGTCCGCCGAGGTCGGCACGATACGCAATCGCGCAGATGGATTGCCATCTCCGACGGGCACGCTATTTTCGGGATCGGTGTTCCTCGGCGCGAACACGGTCGCGGGACCGGGCTACCTGGGCGCGGGTTTCGGCAACAGCGGCGCGTTCTCCGTGTTCCTGCTGCTGGGTGCGCCTTAGGTGACTAGCGCGCCGGCTGCCAGCGCAGGTCCATGGTCGCTGGCGTGGCCGGATTGGGCGGCTCCGGATAGACGGACATCGGCCCCGGCGTGTGGCCATGCGCCCAGAAGCGCGCGACGCGACGCGCCTCGGCCTCGTTGGCGTTGACCGGGAACGTTGCGTAGTTGCGGCCGCCCGGATGCACGACGTGATACGTGCATCCGCCAAGCGCGCGCTGCGCCCACGTGTCGACCAGGTCGAACGTGAGCGGCGCCTGTACGCCGATGGTCGGATGCAGCGCCGACGGCGGACTCCACGCGCGAAAACGGATGCCCGCGACAAATTCTCCTGGCACGCCCGTGGGCGTCAGCGGCAGCGTGCGGCCGTTGCAGGTCACGGAGTGCCGCCCGCCGGTCATCCCGGTCGCCTTGATCTGCATGCGCTCGACGGACGAATCCACGTACCGGGCGGTCGCGCCGAGCGCCACTTCCTCGCCCAGCACATGCCATGGCTCGATTGCCTGGCGCAATTCAAGCGAGACGCCGTCGTACGTGACCATGCCGAAACGCGGGAATCGAAACTCGACGAAGGGCTCGAACCATGCGGGATCGAACGCATAGCCCGCACGTTGCAGGTCGACGGCAACGTCGCGGATGTCGGCCGCGACAAAGTGCGGCAGCAGCCAGCGATCGTGGAGCGCCGTACCCCATGGCACGAGGCTGCCGCGATAAGGCTCGCGCCAGAACCGCGCCACCAGCGCGCGCAGCAGGACCATCTGCAGCGCGCTCATCCGGTAATGCGGCGGCATCTCGAACGCGCGGAACTCCAGCAAGCCAAGGCGTCCGGTCGGACCATCCGGCGAGTACATCTTGTCGATCGAGAACTCGGAGCGATGCGTATTGCCGGTGAGATCGGTCAGCAGATGGCGCAGCAGGCGGTCGACGAGCCACGGCTGCGCGGTTTCCTTGCCCGCCGCCTGCTTCTGCGCAAGTTGCTGGAACGCGATCGACAGCTCGTAGAGCCGGTCGTCGCGGGCTTCGTCGACACGCGGCGCCTGGCTGGTGGGCCCGATGAACATGCCGGAGAACAGGTACGACAGCGACGGATGGTTCTGCCAGTACGTGACGAGGCTTTGCAGCAGGTCGGGACGGCGCAGCAGCGGGCTGTCGGCGGGCGTGGCCCCGCCGAGCGTCACGTGGTTGCCGCCGCCGGTGCCCATATGGCGCCCGTCGACCATGAATTTCTCGGTGCCGAGCCGCGACTGTCGCGCCTCGTCGTACAGCGTCTCGGTGGTGGCCATCAGCTCGCGCCACGATGACGACGGGTGGACGTTGACCTCGATGACGCCCGGGTCCGGCGTCACCATCAGCACCTTGACGCGTGGATCGCGCGGCGGCGTGTAGCCTTCGATCGCGATTGACAGCTTCAGTGCATGAGCGATGTCCTCGACGGCGGCCAGCAGCGCCACGTAGGCTTCGAGGCGGTCGCACGGCGGCATGAACACGTACAGATGGCCGTCACGAACCTGCAGCGCCAGCGCGGTCTTGATCACTTCCTTCGGCTTCTCGCCGCGCACGGCCGCCGCCCCGGCCTTCTGGTCGTCGCGTGCACGCAGCACCCCGCGCGGGGCGAAAGGATCGACGCCGAACTCCGGCTCGGCATCCTCCGGCAGCACGTCGGGGAGCGACGCCAGCGGCAAGCGCAATCCCAGCGGCGAATCGCCGCCGACCGCAAACAGGTGACCGCGCTTGAGCGGCCATGCGCTCGACATCCAGTTGATGGCGCCCGCCTCGTTCACGACGCCGCGCAACGGCAGCACGAGGCCCATCGGCGTGGCGAGCCCCGCGGTCAGCACGCGCGCGAGTCGCGCCCGTTCGTCATGACGCGAAAGGTCCGCCTGCAGCGGATCGGTGTTCGCGGGCAGCGCCGCCTCCTCCACCAGGAGCTTCGGCACGTCCTCGTGCGCCGTGATCAGCAGCGACGCGGGCAACCCGAGCGCGGCGGCCAAGCGCTCGCCGAACTGCTGCGCAGTCGCAAAGGTTCCCGCACCGGGCTTGGTCGTGTCGACGACCAGGTCGTGATGCCGCCACAGCGGTTGCCCGTCGCTGCGCCAGAACACTCCCAGCGCCCAGCGTGGCAGCGGTTCGCCCGGGTACCACTTGCCCTGGCCGAAATGCAGGAAGCCGTCGGGCGCGAATCGCGTCTGCAGCCGCTTCAGGAGAATTTCAGCCAGCTCGCGCTTTTTCGGCGACAGCGCTGTGTAGTTCCACTCGGGCCCCTCCATGTCGTCGATCGACACGAACGTCGGCTCGCCGCCCTGTGTCAGCCGCACGTCGTGCGTCGCCAGGTCGCGGTCGACCTGTTCGCCGAGCGCATCGATCGCCTGCCACTCCGCGTCGCTGTATGGCCGCGTGACGCGCGGGTCCTCGTGGACGCGCGTGACGCTCATCGCAAATTCGAACTCGACGCCGGCGACGTCGGTGTAGCCGATGACGGGGGCTGCGTTTCCAGGATCGGCCGTGCAGGCGAGCGGGATGTGGCCCTCGCCGGCGAGCAGCCCGGAGGTCGGGTCGAGGCCGATCCAGCCAGCGCCGGGGATGAACGCCTCCGCCCACGCATGAAGGTCGGTGAAGTCGTGGTCGGTGCCCGACGGGCCGTCGAGCGCCTTCACGTCGGCGACGAGCTGGATCAGGTAGCCGGACGCAAAGCGCGATGCGATGCCGAGATGCCGCATGATCTGCACCAGCAGCCAGCCGGTGTCGCGACAGGAGCCGCTGCAATTCTCGAGCGTCAGCTCCGGCGGTTGCACGCCTGGTTCCATCCGCACCAGATAGCGGATCTGCTGCTGCAGCAGCTGGTTCAGGCGGACCAGCAGCAACACCGGATTCTCGTCGGGCAGGATCGTCCTGCGGAAATCGGCCAGCCATGCCTCGAGCCGCGGTTCAAGCGGTGCCGTTTCGAGGAACGGGATCAGTTCCTTGGCGAGCGCCGGCGCGTAGGTGAACGGGTACTTCTCCGCATAGGGCTCGACGAAGAAGTCGAACGGATTGATGACCGTCAGGTCGGCGACCAGGTCAACCTCGATCTCCAGCTTGTCGGCGCGTTCCGGGAACACGAGCCGCGCAACCCAGTTGCCGTACGGGTCCTGCTGCCAGTTCAGGAAGTGCGGTTCGGGCGCGACATTCAACGAGTAGCTTAAGACCGGCGTGCGGCAGTGCGGCGCGGGCCGCAGCCTGATCTCGTGCGGACCGAGATTGACGTGCCGGTCGAAGCGGTAGGTCGTGCGGTGGGACAGAGCAACGCGGATGGACATCAGGACTCGCTTCGTGACCTATGTCCAGTCGGGGTCGGGCAGCTGCGCGAACACGCGGCGCAGGCCCTCGCCCCACTGCACATGAACCATCTGGAAGTAGGGATCCGACTCATCGATCCGCCGCTGCATCTTGATGCGCAGCGAGTCGGCCTCGTAGATCAGCAGGTCAATCGGCAGCCCCACGGAAATGTTGGACCGCATCGTCGAATCGAACGAGACGATCGTGCATTTGGTGGCGTCGAGCAGGCTCGTGGTGCGCTTGATCACACGGTCGATGATCGGCTTGCCGTACTTGATCTCGCCGATCTGGAAGTAGCAGGTATCCGGCGTGGCCTCGATGAAGTTGCCCTCGCCGTAGACGTTGAAGAGCCGCGGTGGCTCGCCGCGGATCTGGCCGCCGATCAGGAAGTTCCCCGAGGCGTCGATGTTGTTCTGCACGAGGTAGGGACCGTCGCGCGTCTTCACCTCGCGCAGCGAATCGCCGAGCAGCCGCGCCACGTCGAACATCGACTCGGCATTCCACAGGTGCATCTGGTTGTCGCCGCCGCGCGCCTTCTGTTCGAAGATGTTGAGCGCGTTCTGCGTGATCGACAGGTTGCCCGACGACAGCGTGACCATGACGCGCTGTCCTTCCTCGGCGAATACCTTCATCTTGGAAAAGCGGGCGATCTGATCCACGCCCGCGTTGGTACGGGAATCCGACGCAAAGATCATTCCGGCGTCGAGGGACATTGCAACGCAATACGTCATCGTGGTGATCCGCTCGCGTTCGCCGCGCGCGGATGCGCTGAATCGATCATTTTACAGGGGGCGCGGCACCGTGCCGCGTCAATAGGAGGGGACCAGGAAGCGCTCGCTGATCTCGTCGCCCAGCAGCGACACGCGTTTCAGGAAGTCCATCAGGTACTCGTGCAGGCCGTAGCGGATGATGTCGTCGGTGCGTCCGAAATGCAGCCGCGCGTGCAGCTCGCCCGCCTGCCGCCGAAGCTCGCGGCTATGGTCGTCGCAGAGGATCTCCAGCGTGTCGTCGATGAAGTTCAGGCAGCTGTGCAGCGAACGTGGCATGTCGTCGCGCAGCACCAAGAGCTCGGCGACGCGCCGCGGCGTGATGACGTCGCTGTAGATCTTGCGGTAGGACTCGAAGCCCGACAGCGACTGCAGGAGCGACGACCACTGGTAGTAGTCGACCGCCCCGCCGACCTCCGCCGCCGACGGCAGCAGGATGTGGTACTTGGTGTCCAGAATCCGGGCCGTGTTGTCGGCGCGCTCGATGTGGGTGCCCAGCCGGATGAAGTGATACGCCTCGTCGCGCAGCATCGTCCCGAACGTCACGCCGCGGAACAGGTGTGACCGCATCTTCACCCAGTCCAGGAACTCCGAGACGCCGACGCTTTGCAGCCGCTGATAATCCTGGTTGCGCATCTCGATCCACGCGCCATTCAAGTCCTCGTACATTTCCGACGTGATGGCGCCGCGGACGCTGCGCGCCGACTCGCGGGCGGCGCGCAGGCAGGAGTAGATCGACGACGGATAGCCGGCATCGAAGATCATGAACTTGACAACGTTCTCGGCGGTGAGCGCCGGGTAGTTCTTGTAGAACGTCGTCGCGCCGCCGGTGGAGATGAGGGGCACCGCCCACGGTTCCGCCCAGGCGAGGCCCGGTTCCTGCGGTTCGTACGGCAGGAGCGACGTCCGGTAGGTGACGTCGAGCAGGCGCGCGGTATTCTCGGCGCGCTCGATGTGGCGCGCCATCCAG
>JBDTNR010000228.1:0-5945 GCA_039933655.1 Betaproteobacteria bacterium
GTCACCGTCGAACACGACGCCGGCGCCGGCATCGGACTCTTCGACGATGCGTATGCCGCCGCCGGCGCCAGCATCGCCGCCGATGCGCGCGCGGTTTTTGCCGATGTCGAGATGATCGTCAAGGTGAAAGAGCCGCAGCCGGACGAATGCCGGCAGCTGCGGCCCGGGCAGATCCTGTTCACGTACCTGCACCTCGCCCCCGATCCGGAGCAGGCCAAGGCGCTCGTCGCCAGCAACGCCGTCTGCATCGCGTATGAGACCGTCACGTCGCCGCGCGGCGGATTGCCGCTGCTCGCGCCGATGTCGGAGGTCGCGGGGCGCATGGCGGTGCAGGCCGGCGCGTTCCTGCTCGAGAAGCCGCACGGCGGCAAGGGCATCCTGCTGGGCGGCGTGCCGGGCGTGATGCCGGGCAAGGTCGTCATCCTTGGCGGCGGGGTCGTCGGAACCCACGCGGCGATGATCGCGCTGGGCATGGGTGCCGACGTCACCGTCCTCGACCGCAGCCCGGACGCGCTGGCGACGCTGTGGCGCCAGTTCGGCGCGCCGCTCAAGACCGAGTTCTCGACGCACGCCGCCGTCGTGCGCCATGTGACGCGCGCCGACCTCGTGATCGGCGGCGTGCTGATCCCCGGCGCCTCGGCGCCCAGGCTCGTCACGCGGGACATGATCCGCGCGATGCAAAAAGGCTCGGTGGTCGTCGACGTGGCGATCGACCAGGGCGGCTGCTTCGAGACTTCGTATCCGACGACGCACGCCGAGCCGACCTACGTGGTCGACGGTGTCGTTCACTACTGCGTGGCGAACATGCCGGGCGGTGTGCCGCGGACATCGACGTTTGCACTCAACAACGCGACGCTGCCATACGCGCTCGCGCTCGCCGACCATGGGTGGAAGCGCGCGCTGGCCGACGATCCGCATTTGCGCAATGGGCTCAACGTGGCGCTGGGGAAGGTGACGTGCAAGCCGGTGGCCGAGGCGCTGGGTTATGCCTGCACCGATCCGCTGGCGCTGCTGAACTGAACCGCCCATCGCGCGGCGCGCGGCAGCGGCAACGCCGCGCGCATCCGGACATCGCGCTGTCACAACGCTGTCACAGTCGGTCGCGACAATGGCATCCATCGATGACGCCAAGGATGCCACCATGAGTCGCAACACTACCCTGCAGGGCTTTCTCGCCGCCGCCACGCTGGCGTTCGGCGTGCACGCGCACGCCGTCGACGTCACGGGCGCCGGTGCGACGTTTCCGTATCCGATCTACGCCAAATGGGCCGATGCCTACAAGAAGCAGACCGGCATCGGCCTCAACTACCAGTCGATCGGTTCCGGGGGCGGGATCGCCCAGATCAAGGCCAAGACAGTCGACTTCGGGGCGTCCGACATGCCGCTCAAGCCCGAGGACCTTCAGTCCGCAGGCCTGATGCAGTTCCCGGCGGTCATCGGCGGCGTCGTCCCGGTGGTCAACCTGGAAGGTATCGCGCCGGGCGCGTTGCGCTTCACCGGGCCGGTACTGGCGGACGTCTATCTCGGCAAGATCAAGAACTGGAACGACAAGGCGATTACCGATCTCAATCCGACCGTGAAGCTGCCCGCGGAGCCGATCACCGTGGTCCGTCGCTCGGACGGCTCCGGCACGACGTTCATCTGGACCGATTACCTGTCGAAGGTGAGTCCGGAATGGAAGACCAAGGTCGGGTCCAGCACCGCCGTCGCGTGGCCGGAAGGCGTGGGCGGCAAGGGGAACGAAGGCGTCGCTGCCTACGTTCAGCGGATCAAGGGATCGATCGGCTACGTCGAGTACGCGTACGCCAAGAAGAACAGGATGAGCACGGCGGCCGTGCAGAACAAGGACGGCCAGTTCGTGCAGCCCGACGACGACGCCTTTGTCGCGGCAGCCGCGTTCGCCGACTGGAAATCCGCACCCGGGTTCTATCAGATCCTCACCGACCAGCCGGGGAAGGCGAGCTGGCCCATCTCCGGGGCGTCGTTCATCCTGATGCATACGAAGCAGGACAAGCCCCAGAACGCAGTCGAGGTACTGAAGTTCTTCAACTGGGCCTACAGGAACGGCAAGGCGATGGCGACCGAACTCGACTACGTGCCGATGCCCGACAGCGTCGCCAAGGTTGTCGAGGATGCGTGGAAGGCCCAGATCAAGGACGGCGCCGGCAAGGCCGTCTGGAACTGAGCACGACAGCGAACATCGCGTTTCCTGCCAGTCATCACGAGTGTCCGGCCGCGAAGCAGGCGTTCGCGGCCGGAATTCGTTTGAGAGAGCGATAATGGGCGCCGAATCCGCCATTGCCGACTTCCCAGTGTCCACTAGCGTCTCGCCGGAATCGCAGTCCGACCGCGACCCCGCGCCGCCCTCCGGGCGTCGTTCGGCGGCGCCTTGGCAGGACCTGCTGTTCGAGAACACGACGAAGTTCTTCGCGGTCGTCGTGCTCGCGCTGTTGGTCGGCATCCTGCTCGCGCTCGGCTATGCCGCGCTACCGGCGCTCGGAAAATTCGGATTCGGGTTCTTCACGACGAACGTCTGGAATCCGGTCACCAGCCAGTTCGGGGCGCTGGCACCGATCTACGGCACGCTGGTCACGTCCGCGATCGCGCTCGCGATCGGCGTGCCGGTGAGCTTCGGCATCGCGCTGTTCCTGACCGAAATGTGTCCGGCGGCACTGCGCCGTCCGCTCGGCACCGCCGTCGAGTTGCTCGCAGCGATCCCCTCGATCATCTACGGGATGTGGGGATTGTTCGTATTCGCGCCGATCTTCGGCGACTACATCCAGCCGCTGCTGCAGAAGGTCTTCGGCGACCTCTGGATCCTCGGACCGCTGTTCAAGGGCGCGCCGAACGGAATCGGCATGCTGTCGGCAGGGATCATTCTCTCGGTCATGATCATCCCGTTCATTTCGTCGGTCATGCGCGACGTCTTCGAGATCGTGCCGCCGGTGCTCAAGGAGTCCGCGTACGGAATCGGCTGCACGACGTGGGAGGTCGTGTGGAACGTCGTACTGCCCTATACCAAGGTCGGCGTCATCGGCGGCATCATGCTGGGACTCGGACGCGCACTCGGCGAGACGATGGCGGTGACCTTCGTCATCGGCAACGCCTACCGCATCAGCGTGTCGCTGTTCGAGCCCGGCAATTCGATCGCCTCCGCGCTGGCCAACGAGTTCAACGAGGCCGCCGACCCCGTGCATCGCGCCTCCCTCATTGCGCTCGGGCTCGTGTTGTTCGTGCTGACCTTCATCGTGCTCGGCCTGTCGCGGATGCTGGTCGCGCAGCTGGCCAAGGGCGAGGGGCGGAAGACATGAGGGAGGTGCGGGAATGAGCGTGCTGTATCGCAAGCGGCTGTTCGTCAATCGCTTCAACCTCGTGATGTCGCTGGGGACGATGGGCTTCGGGATGTTCTTCCTGCTGTGGATCCTGGGCGTCCTGTTCTGGCAGGGTTTCTCGGCGCTCTCCCCGACACTGTTCACCGAGATGACGCCGCCGCCCGGGTCCGCCGGCGGACTGGCCAATGCGATATTCGGCAGCGTCGTCATCGTCTTCGTCGCGACGTTCATCAGCACGCCCATCGGAATACTTGCCGGCATCTATCTCGCGGAGTTCGGCAAGGACTCGTGGATCGCCGACGCCACGCGCTTCATCAACGACATCCTGCTGTCGGCGCCGTCGATCGTCATCGGGCTGTTCGTCTATACGATCTACGTGGCGGAGGTGAACCACTTCTCCGGATGGGCGGGATCGATCGCCCTCGCGCTCATCGCGATTCCCGTCGTCGTCCGCACGACCGAGAACATGCTGCACCTCGTACCCAACAGCCTGCGCGAGGCCGCGGTGGCGCTGGGGGCACCGATGTGGAAGGTCATCCTGATGGTGACGCTGAAGGCCGTGCGCGGCGGCGTGATCACCGGGATCCTGCTGGCGGTGGCCCGCATCAGCGGCGAGACCGCGCCACTGCTGTTTACCGCGCTCAACAACCAGTTCTGGAGCACGAACATGAACGCGCCGATGGCCAACCTCCCCGTCGTGATCTTCCAGTTCGCGCTCAGTCCGTACGAGGACTGGAAGGCGCTGGCGTGGGCGGGCGCGCTGCTCATCACGCTCGCCGTGCTCATCATCAATATTCTCGCCCGCTCGGTGTTCCGGCAGGCGTCGACGCGCTAGGGAAACCACGCATGAACGAGACCACGTTGCTGTCGCGGCCGCAGGTGACGGCGTCGATGCTGCCGCCGACGGCCGCCACCATGACGATTGCGAACCTAGACTTCTACTACGGCAAGTTCCACGCGCTGAAGAACGTCAATCTCGAGATCGCGCAGCGTCGCGTGACCGCGTTCATCGGGCCCTCCGGTTGCGGCAAGTCGACGCTGCTGCGGACGCTGAACCGGATGTACTCGCTGTATCCGGGACAGCGCGCCACCGGCGAGATCCGCTTCAACGGCCAGAACCTCCTCGACAGCGACGTCGACCTCAACATGCTGCGCGCCAAGGTGGGCATGGTGTTCCAGAAGCCCACGCCGTTTCCGATGTCGATCTACGACAACATCGCGTTCGGCGTCCGCCTGTACGAGAGCATGGGGCAGCGCGCGATGGACGAACGCGTGGAATGGGCGCTGACCAAGGCCGCGATGTGGGAGGAGGCGAAGGACAAGCTGAAGCAGAGCGGCATGGCGCTGTCGGGCGGCCAGCAGCAGCGGCTGTGCATCGCGCGCGCCGTCGCCGTCAAGCCCGAGGTGCTGCTGCTCGACGAGCCGACGTCCGCGCTCGATCCGATTTCCACGGCGAAGATCGAGGAACTGATCACCGAACTCAAATCGGACTACACGATCGCCATCGTGACGCACAATATGCAGCAGGCGGCGCGCGTGTCCGATTTCACGGCCTACATGTACCTGGGCGAATTGATCGAATTCGGCGAGACCGATCAGATCTTCCTGAAGCCCCGGCGCAAGGAAACCGAGGATTACATCACGGGCCGCTTCGGCTGACCCTACGCGGTGAACGTCGGGAGAATCACATGACAGAACATACGCACAAGCAGTTCGACGCCGAGATGGAGGCCATCCGCAGCGGCGTGCTGACAATGGGCGGGCTGGTCGAGACGCAGATTTCGCGCGCGATCGCGCTGCTCGAAAGCCATGACGAACAGGGGCTGCTCGCGCAGGTCGTCGCCGACGAACTGTCGATCAACCAGCTGCAGGTCGACATGGACCAGCAATGCAGCCAGATCATCGCGCGGCGTCAGCCGACGGCGATCGACCTGCGGATGATCCTGACCATCACCAAGATCGTCAACGACCTGGAGCGCGTCGGCGACGAGACGAAGAAAGTCGCGAAGAAGGCGTCGCAGGCGGCGCAGAACCAGCGGCTGTCGCAGGTGCGCTGCTTCGACGTTGCGCGTGCGGCCGAGCGGGCGCGCGACATGCTGCAGCTCGCGCTGGACGCGTTTGCGCGACTGGACGTCAACGCGGCCGCCGAAGTGATCGGTCTCGACGACGAGATCGACGCCGCCTTCTCGGCGATACTGCGGCAGCTGATCAGCTACATGATGGAAGACCCGCGGACGATCACCCCGGCATTGGAAATCGTCTTCATCGCCAAGTCGATCGAGCGTATCGGCGACCACGCGAAGAACATCGCCGAGGCCGTCGTGCAGGTGGTCAAGGGCAAGGACGTCCGCCACGCGACCGCGGAGCAGATCCGCGCCGAGGTCGCCGAGTGATTGTCACCGACGTCGCCTCTGCCGCGAGCATCGGAGCCGACGTTCGCGCCGTCGGGCCGCCCCAAGGCGCGAACAGCTCCGCGACCTTCGTGGGCCCATCGATTCCTGCGGCGCCTTGCTGTCGGCCGCCATCCGCGCTCGCGGACGCGCCCTTCGGGTCTGGGCTTCGCCCGGCTCGCATGAGCGTCCCGGGGGGCCGCGCAGCGGCGCCAGCCGCAAG
>JBDTNR010000229.1:0-5894 GCA_039933655.1 Betaproteobacteria bacterium
GGTGCCAACAGCGCCACCGCGAAGCCCAACAACGCGACCACGGCGTTCCGACCGGCGAAACGCTGACTGAACACGCTCAACGCGCCCGGCCATGGCCAATACGCCTTCGTCGATCCTGTTCAGCATCATCGGCATCGTGCTGAGCGGGCTGGCCGGCGGCGTCGCCGGCTGGTCGGTCATCGGCGCGCTGGAGTGGACCGGCGTCGTCGGCGCGCTGGCCGCCGCGGTGATCGGCATGGTCGTGGCCACCGCCGTATGGGTGGCGCTCACCGTCCTGCTGCGCAAGGCGGGACCGGGGCGGTGAACGAGGCGAAGATCGCGGCGGTGGCCGATGCGCTGCTGGCCGCTCAGGCCGGCGGCAGCTCGCTCGCGCCGATCACCGATTGGCTGCCCGGTTTCGATGTGCCGGCAGCGTACCGGGTGCTGCACGAAATCGAGCGGCGCCGCGTCGCCGGCGGCTGGCGACCGGTCGGCCGCAAGATCGGCTTCACCAATCGCACGCTCTGGCCGCGCTACGGCGTCTACCAGCCGATGTGGGCGCACACGTGGCGCGAGACGGTGCAGCAGGCGCCCGATGGCCACGCCGTCGTGTCGCTCGCGCGCATGGTCGAGCCGCGCATCGAACCCGAAGTGGTGTTCGGCCTGCGCGGGCCGGTGCCGCTGACCGACGATGCGCGGCACGCGCTGGACGCCGTCGACTGGATCGCACCGGGCTTCGAGATCGTGCAGTCGCACTTTCCGCGGTGGAAATTCACCGCGGCGGACTGCACAGCGGCGTTCGGCCTGCATGCTGCGCTGGTCGTCGGACCGCGCCTCCCGCTCTCGCACGCCGATCGCGACCGGCTGGTCCCGCTGCTGCCGGCGTTCGAGCTCACGCTGCGCAACGGTGAGCACGTCATCGATCGCGGCACCGGCAGCAACGTGCTCGACGGTCCGGCACACGCGCTCGTGCATCTTGCGCGCGTGCTGGCCGTCCAACACGAAGCCGCGCCGCTCGCTGCCGGCGAGTTCGTGACGACGGGGACGATCACGGATGCCTGGCCAGTGGCGCCGGGGGAAACGTGGACGAGCGACTACGGCACGCTCGGCCTTTCAAGTCTCACGCTGCGGACGAGCTGTGAAGGCTAAGTACGCAGTTTCCGTCACGCATGAACCTTGCTGATCCGTCGTTCCCGCGAAAGCGGGAACCTAGCGGCGTTGTGCCGGCCTCGAGGAGAGTGAGATCCCGAGACGCTGGGTCCCCGCCTTCGTGGGGACGAAAACTGATGGGATGACGATGCGACTTGGGATCCCGAAACAACGTCCTAACGGTCGACTGCTAACTGGCCGCGGGCACGAATTCCGTTACAATCGCGACTTTTTCCCGCCGCGGTCCGGTTGCGGCATTCGTACGAAAGCGCTTATCACCAATGAAGCAAATCACGATCGCCCTGATGGCGCTCGCGCTCGCCGCGTGCGCCACGTCCAATAGCCCCGCCTCCGGCGCGAACACCGCCGTGACCCCGACGGTGGAAAAGGAATATCGCACCGGCAGCCGCATCCCGGTGCGCGATCCTTCCGCACCCTCCGCATCGCCGACGGCGACCGCGCAGCCGTCGATGCTCGGCGGCGCTCCGGCGAAGGTGCAGTAACCGCAGCATTAAGCGACAGTGAGTCCGCGCCGGGCATGCCAGTCGGCGATGCCTTCGCGCGGATACTCGCGGAAATGCGTGTGCCGCGGGCCTTTGGGCACGTCGGTCCACTTCGGCGCGTAATTCAGCATCAGCGCGACGTCCTCCGGTGCCTTGGGCAACGGCGTGTCGATCGCCGACGCGAACGGATAGACGAATGAAGCCCAGCGGGGGTCGGATACCCATAGCGCGCTGCCGCAGTGGCGGCAGAAGTGCCGGCGCGCCGGCGACAGCCGCTTGCGCGATGCGCCGGGTTCCGCACTGCGCGCGCGATACACGGACAGGTGCTTCGCGCCGCGCACCCGCAGCGTCGGTGCCTCGCCCATGATGTTGATCGCGTAGCCGCCGCCGCCCTGCGTCTTGCGGCAGATCGAGCAGTAGCAACGCATGTACGGGTAGGGCGTATGCGATTGCACGCGGAATCGCACCTTGCCGCAGTGGCAGCTTCCTTCCAGTTGCATGGTGGCGTCCTCCTCCGGTTCCGGCGATCATAGCGCCTGCAAGCGCCGGCGCGTCGCGCGTCGTCATTGCCTTGGCGAAAAGGGGAGTGCCGAACATGAGTCGAAGCAGCACCGCGGTGCGGTTCACGGGCGCGAACGGCGCGCAGCTCTCAGCGCGCCTCGACCTGCCCGGCGGGCAGGCCCCGCGCGCATTCGTGCTGTTCGCGCATTGCTTCACCTGCTCCAAGGACACGAAGGCGACGACGCTGATCGCCGAGGCGCTCGCGGATGCCGGAATGGCCACGCTGCGCTTCGACTTCACGGGTCTTGGCGGCTCCGAGGGCGAGTTCGCGAACACCGACTTCACGTCGAATGTCGACGATCTCGTCGCGGCCGCGCGCTGGCTCGAAGCCGAGCATCGCGCGCCGTCGCTGCTGGTCGGCCTCGGCTTCGGCGGCGCCGCGGTGCTCGCGGCGGCGGCGCGCATACCCTCGGCCACGGCGGTCGCGACGATCAACGCGCCGTCGGATCCCGCGCACCTGTCCCGGCTGTTCGCCGGCCATGAGGACGAGATCCGCACGCGGGGCGCGGCGGAGGTCGATCTCGCCGGTCGCAAGTTCACGATCCGGCGCGAATTCCTGGACGACATCGCGATGCAGAAGATCACGGAGGCCGTCGCGGGATTGAAGCGCGCGCTGCTAGTCATGCACGCGCCCGCCGATGCGAATGTATCCATCGATCATGCGTCGGCGATCTTTCTCGCCGCCCGGCATCCGAAGAGTTTCGTGTCGCTCGACACCGCCGATCACCTGTTGACGCGGCGCACCGACGCCCGCTACGCCGCCACCGTGCTGGCGGCGTGGGCGAGCCGCTACCTGCCCGACGCGCCCGTCGCGGCCAGCGATCCGCAGGGCCCGCGCGACACCGTCGTCGTCACCGAGACGAAGGCGGGCAAGTTCCAGCAGCGCGTGACGATCGGCCCCCATCGGCTCATCGCCGACGAGCCCGTCGACGCGGGCGGTATGGACAGCGGACCCACGCCCTACGATCTCTTGCTGGCCGGGCTCGGCGCCTGCACGTCGATGACGCTGCGTCTCTATGCGGAGGCCAAGGGCTTGCCGCTGGCGGGCGTCTCGGTGTCGCTGCGGCACCGCAAGATCCACGCGTCCGATTGCGCCGAATGCGAGACGAAGGACGGCAGGATCGACCGGATCGAGCGGGTGATCGACGTCGAGGGTGAACTCGACGACGCGGCGCGGGCGAAGCTGCTCGAGATCGCCGACAAGTGCCCGGTCCATCGCACGCTACACGGCGAATTGTCGATTCCCACCCGGCTGGCCGAGCGGTCGGCGCCATGAGCCGCAAGCGAGCGCGCGATGGCAGGCGCGGCGCGCCGACCGCCGCGATGCCGGCCGTGGCGCCCGCAAGATCCCGCTGGCCGTTCGTCGCGGGTGCGGCGCTCGCCGCCGGCGTGCTCGCGGCGCTGCTGGGGATCTACGCGGGGCGTCCGGACACGACCCCCGCAGCACCTGTGCCCAAAGTCGCCACGGTGTCACCGCCATCGGCCGTCGCCGCCACCTATGTTGCCGAAACGCAATGCGGCGAATGCCACCCGAAGGCGGTCGAGGCGTGGCGCGGATCGCATCACCAGCGCGCGATGGAGCCCGCGAACGACAAGACGGTGCTCGGCGACTTCGCGAACGCGAAATTCACGCATCGCGGCGCGACGACGCAGTTCACCCAGCGCGACGGCAAGTATTTCATCACGACCGAAGGCCGCGACGGCAAGCCCGCGGAGTTCGAGGTCGCGTACACGTTCGGCGTGGCGCCGCTGCAGCAATACCTGGTCGCCGCTCCGGGCGGCCGCCTGCAGGCGCCGACGATCGCCTGGGATACGGAGAAGAAGCGCTGGTTCGCGCTCTACCCGAACGACCGGCACAAGCCCGACGACCCGCTGCACTCGATGGGCCGGTACCAGAACTGGAACCTGATGTGCTCGGAGTGCCATTCGACGGACCTGCGCCGCAACTACGACGCGAAGACCGACCGCTACGACACCCAGTGGGCCGAAGTGAACGTCGGCTGCCAGGCGTGTCACGGCCCGGGCAGCGCGCACGTCGCGTGGGCGAAACAGGCGGCGGGCAAGGATGCGAAGGGGCTTCCGGCGAGCACGCTGGGGCTGGCCGTTGATTTTCGCGGCACCGATTCGCGGTATCAGGTCGAGGCCTGCGCGCCATGCCATTCGCGCCGCCAGCGCTTGACCGATGGCGAGCAGCCCGGCAAGCCATTCCTCGACAACTACCATCCGGCGCTGCTGCGCGAGGGGCT
Source organism: Betaproteobacteria bacterium (assembly GCA_039933655.1). Lineage (GTDB taxonomy): Bacteria > Pseudomonadota > Gammaproteobacteria > Burkholderiales > Casimicrobiaceae > VBCG01. The sequence goes on from JBDTNR010000229.1 coordinate 4,439, forward strand.
GTATTTCGCCGACGGTCAGCAGAACGACGAGGTCTACGTCTGGGGCTCGTTCGTGCAGAGCAGGATGTACGCGCAGGGCGTGCGCTGCACCGATTGCCACGACGCGCATTCGCTGCGACTCAAAGCGCAGGGCAACGCGCTGTGCGCGCAATGTCACCAGCCGGCCGGCAATGCGCGCTTTCCGACGCTCGCGAAAAAGGATTACGACACGCCGGCGCACCACCATCATGCGGCGGGCACCCCGGGGGCGCAGTGCGCGAGCTGCCACATTCCGTCGAAGAACTATATGGTGGTCGATGCACGGCCGGACCACAGCTTCCGCATTCCGCGCCCGGACTTGTCGGTGAAGCTCGGCACGCCCAACGCGTGCAACGGTTGCCACGACAAGAGGACGCCACAGTGGGCGGCGGACGCGGTGGCGCAGTGGTTCGGGCCCAGCCGGCGGCAGGAGCCGACGTTCGCCGTCGCGTTCACGGCGGCGCGGCGCGGCGCGCCGACGGCGCTTGTCGGACTCGATGCCATCGTCGCGGATCGCGCGCAACCGGCGATCGTGCGCGCGACGGCGCTCGATCTCGCGCGTAATTTCAGTCCCGGCGGCGGTCGCCTCGGCGTGCAGGCGAAGAACGACGCGGACCCGCTGGTGCGCGCGGCGGCCGCCGCGGCGCTGGTCGCGGTTCCCGCGCAGGAGCGCTTCCCCTACGCGGCGCCGATGCTGGCCGACCCGATCAAGCTGGTGCGCATCGAAGCCGCGCGCGCATTGGCCGATTTTCCGGTCGCGCGCATCCCGGACAGCGACCGCGCCGCGTTCGACCGCGCGTGGAGCGAGCTCATCGCATCCGAGCAGACACTCGCCGACATGCCCTCCGCACAGATGAACCTGGGCGGACTGTACTGGCGGCAGGGCGACGTCGCCGCGGCCGAGGCCGCGTATCGGCGCGCCGTCATGCTGGATCCGTACCTGCCGGTCGCCTACACGTCGCTCGCGGGCCTCCTGTCCGAGCAGCGCCGCAACGCCGATGCCGAGCGCGCGTTGCGCGACGGCATCGCCAAGGTGCCGGCGGATGGACCGCTGCAGGCGTCGCTGGGACTGTTGCTGGTCGAGGAAAAGCGCGAGGCGGAGGCGCTCGCCGCATTGAACAGATCGACCCAGCTGGCGCCCGAGCGCGCGCGCACGTTCTATAACCTGGGCCTGCTGCAGCAGCAGCGCGGCGATCTCCGCGCGGCGGCGGCGGCATTGACGAGGGCGAGCACGCTGGGCGATACCGACGCGACGTATGCGCTCGCGCTGCTCGAAATCAGGCAGAACCGTCCCGACCGGGCGTTGCCGCTGGTGGAGCAACTGGTCGCGGCCAATCCTGGCAATACGCAGATGGTCAAGCTGCGCGATGATGTCAGGCGGGCCGTAGCCCAACCGCCCGCGTCCAGGCAGCCATAGCCCACGGCAATCGCATCTCGT
>JBDTNR010000230.1:0-5894 GCA_039933655.1 Betaproteobacteria bacterium
TTCTCCAAACCGCCGGCCAAGAAGCCTGACGCCTCGAAGCCGAATGTCAAGCCGGCCGCCGCGAGCGCGCGCGCGCCGGTGTCCGCGCGCGATGTCGCCGTCCAGGCGCAGGGTCGGCGCGGTGCGCCCGAGCGGCCGCGGGCCGAACCGGCCGGCGAGATCTCGGTGACGGGCGCGAGCATGATCGAATGGTCGCCAAGAGGGGCCTCCATCGAGGTCGCCCAGTCCAATCCCGGACTGTGCGCCGTGCTCGAAAATGCCGCGCTGCTGTTTGCGAGCGGGCAGACAGCGGCCGCGCGCAATCTGCTCGAACAAGGCATGCAGAACGATGCCGACACGCGGAATTCACCGCTGGCATGGCTGGCGCTGTTCGACCTCATGCAACGAGCGCACGATCGCGCCAGCTTCGACCAGTTCGCGCTCCAGTATGTCGTGCAGTTCGAGCGTTCGCCGCCGCCGTGGGAAGACGGCATCGCGCGGCGGGTCCCGGAGGCCAAGGCCATTGCCGGCGGCTATACGCTGCTCACCGGAAAGCTGACCGCCGCCTCTGCGCCGCAGATCGAGACGCTCCGCAAGGCGATGGCGAAGCCCGGCCTGCACGCGCGGCTCGATCTGGCGCAAGTGGCCGGCTTCGACGATGCCGGCGCGCAACTGCTCGCCAGTGCTCTGGCCGAGGCGCGCAAGCTCCATTGCCCTCTGACGCTGCAACGGGTCGACAAGATTCGCGCGGCACTCGACATCCTCCTGCGGCGCGGGCGCGATGCCGGCGAGGGGGCATGGCAGTTGTCGCTCGAATTCCTGCAGTTTGACCAGAAGCAGGAAGCGTTCGAGGATCGCGCGATCGAGTACGCGGTCGCGTTCGAACAATCGCCTCCGTCGTGGGACCCGCCGCCGGTGACGACGGTCGAAACCCCGGTCGTGGACTCGCCGGATGCGACGGCCGACAGCGACGAGCGCACGGTCGGCGCCGGCGTGGAACTGATCAACTGGAGCGGCGTGATGACCGGCTCTTCGACGGCGCAGATGGCGCAGATCTCCGAGCATGCGCACGGCCATCCGGTCGTGCCGATCGACATGTCCGCCATCGAGCGGATCGACTTCGTCTGCGCGGGTGCGCTGCTCAACGCGATCAACCGGGTGGAAACGCAACGGAAGGCCGTGCAAATCGTCGGCGCGTCGCCGATCATTCGCGCGCTGCTGATGCTGATCGGCATCTCGCCGCGCCACTTCCTGAAAAAACCGCAGTAGCTACCGCGAAGGCCGCGCGACGCCTTTGAAGCGCCTGCGCGTTCCCCATGGAAAATTATCACGGCACGACCATACTTTCCGTGCGCCGCGACGGTGTGGTGGCGTTGGGCGGTGACGGCCAGGTGACGCTCGGTAACATCGTCGTCAAGGCGACAGCCCGCAAGATCCGCCGGATCTACCACGACCGTGTCCTCGCGGGGTTCGCCGGCGCGACCGCCGACGCCTTCACGCTGTTCGAGCGTTTCGAAGCCAAGCTCGAAAAGCACCAGGGGCACCTCGTCCGCTCCGCGGTGGAACTCGCGAAGGACTGGCGCTCCGATCGAGTGTTGCGCCGGCTGGAGGCGATGCTCGCGGTCGCCGATCTCTCGGCGTCGCTGATCCTGACCGGCAATGGCGACGTGCTCGAGCCGGAACTCGGCATCGTCGCGATCGGCTCGGGAGGCCCGTACGCGCAGGCGGCAGCGCGTGCGTTGCTCGAACACTCTCCGTTGTCCGCCGCCGACATCGTCAAGCAGTCGCTCGGCATCGCCGGCGACCTGTGCATCTACACGAACCAGAACCATGTGATCGAAGTGCTGACCCCAGCGGGCATCGGATCATGAGCCCGCCGGGCCGCCCCAAGGGCGAATACCGGAGTGCGCAGCCCGAAGGTGGTCCAGTGAGCCCGCCGGGCTGCTGCAAGGGCGAATACCGGAGGGCGCAGCACGAAAGTAAACAAGAGTACCCGCCGGGCCACCTCAAGGGCGAATACCGGAGGGCGCAGCACGAAGGCAATCCAGCGAGTCCGCAGCGCGTAGGCACCCGGTGAGCGCGGATCACTTCGATGTCGTCGTCGCCGGCGCCGGCCTGGTCGGCCTGGCGCTCGCCACGGCGCTGGCGCGCGCGGGGCTCCCCGTCGCGCTCGTCGATCGGGCACCGGTGACGGCGCCCGACTACGATCCCGCGACATGGGACCTGCGCGTCTATGCGATCAGCCCGGGCAGCGCCGCGTTCCTGCGCGCCATGGGCGCGTGGCAGCTGCTGCCCGCGGAGCGCGTGACGCCGATCGAGGCGATGCAGGTCGAAGGCGACGCCGGCGGCAGGATCGGCTTTTCCGCGTATGACCTGGGTGAGCGCGCACTCGCCTGGATCGTCGAGGAGCGCGTGCTGCGCGGCGCGCTGCTCGCCAGCGCGCTCGACGCGGGCGTCACGGTGGTCGGCGGGGCGCCGTTCGTCGGCTTGTACTTTTCCCCCGCCGCCGCGACGCTGCTGCTCGGCGCGGAAGGCGGGCAGCAGCGGTCACTCGTGTCCCGGCTCATCGTCGGGGCCGACGGCATCCGCTCGTGGGTACGCGAAGCGGCAGGCATCGTCGCCCTGCCCCGGCCCTACGGGCAGACCGGAGTCGTCGCCAACTTCGCCTGCGAGCGCGCGCACCACGGCATCGCCCGCCAGTGGTTCCGTACCGACGGCAGCATCCTGGCGTGGCTGCCGTTGCCCGGACGGCGGATGTCGATCGTCTGGTCGGCCCCGGACGCGCTCGGCGCGGAGTTGCTCGCGCTCGACCCGGAGGCGCTGGCGGCCCGTGTGGCCGAAGCCGGCATGCACCTGCTGGGCTCGCTTACTCCTATTGGCGGGTCGGTCGGGTTTCCGCTGGCCCTGCTCAAGCTGCCGACGACGATCGCGCACCGGCTGGCGCTCGTCGGCGATGCCGCCCACGGCGTGCATCCCCTTGCCGGCCAGGGGGTCAATCTGGGCTTCGGCGACGCGCTGTCGCTGGCGCTGGTGATCGCCGAACGGGGGCCCGTCGGCGATCCGGGCGCCCCCGTGCTGCTCGACCGCTTTGCCAGGCGTCGGGCCGAACCCATCCTGGCCATGCAATCGGTGACCGACGGCCTGACCCGCCTGTTCGGGCCGCCGGCACCTTGGCTCGCCGCCGTCCGCAACGCCGGCCTGACCGCCGTCGATCGGCTCCCGTTCATCAAGCGCCTCTTGGCGCAACCTGCGCTGCGCTAGACTGTCCAATAGCGGTCCGATTTTTTCTGGAGAAGTCATGACGTACCAACGATCCGTCCACACTGCGGTCCGCCCGGCGCTGTTCGCCGCCCTGACTGCGGTCACGTTCACCCTCGCATCGCTCCCGTCGTGGGCGCAGGGCGCCGACAAGCCGGCGCCGCTGACCGGCGAGGCCGCCGGCATCAAGAAGGTGCTCGAACAGAAATTTCCGGGCGCGGAGGTGCGCGGCATCACCAAGACGCAGTACTTCGGGCTCTACGAGGTCCAGTTCGACGACCGCATCGTCTACACGGATGCCAAGGCGAAGTACCTGGTCGTCGGCGCCGTCTACGACACCGAATCGAAGACGAACCTGACCGAGGACCGGCAGCGCAAGCTGAACCGCGTCGATGTCTCAACACTGCCGCTCAACATGGCGATCAAGAAGGTCAAGGGCAACGGCGAGCGCACGATGTACGTGTTCTCGGATGCCGACTGCCCGTTCTGCGCCAAGCTCGAGCAGGAATTGAAGAACGTCGACAACGTGACGATCTACACGTTCCTCTACCCGATCGACTCGCTGCATCCGGATGCAGCGCGCAAGTCGCGGATGATTTGGTGCGCACCCGACCGCCAGAAGGCGTGGGATGCGTTCTACGAATCCGGCGCGCTGCCGGACAACAAGGGCGACTGCGACAACCCGGTGGCGAAGCTCGCCGAGCTGGGCGCCAAATTCAAGGTGAACGCGACGCCGACGCTGCTGTTCGCTGACGGCACGATCGTGCCCGGCGCGCTGCCGGCACAGCGCATCGAGACCGAATTGAAGAACGCCGAAGCCGAAGCGAAGAAGCTGGCAGCGGCGAAGAAATAACCCGGCACCGGCGCCCGCGGGCGCCGGCGGCATTGGCGACGGAACAGGGGACCCATGGCAATTCTCGACTTCATCAAGAAACAGTTCATCGACATCATCGAGTGGACGGACGACTCGCGCGACACGCTGTCGTACCGCTTCCCCGACGAGGACAAGGAAATCAAGAACGGCGCACAGCTGATCGTGCGCGAGTCGCAGGTCGCGCAGTTCGTCTACCTGGGCGAGTTCGGCGACTCGTTCGGTCCGGGCAAGCACACGCTGACGACCGACAACATCCCGATCCTGACCAATCTCAAGAGCTGGAAGTACGCGTTGCAGAGTCCGTTCAAGGCCGACGTCTACTACGTCGTCACACGGCTCTTCACCGGCAACAAGTGGGGAACCGCCAACCCGGTGATGATGCGCGACAACGACTTCGGCATCGTCCGCCTGCGCGCCTATGGGACGTACGATTTCCGCATCGTCGACGTGAAGAAGTTCCTGAAGGAGGTGGCCGGCACCGACAACCACTTCCGCCTCGACGAATTCAACGACACGATGCGGTCGCGGCTCGTCAGCGTGTTCACCGACGCGCTCGCGAGCTCGAAGATCCCGGCGCTCGACGTCGCGTCGCGCTACGGCGAACTCGGGGAGGCGTTGCTGCCGCTCATCAATCCGGCGATCGGCGCGAAGTACGGGCTCGAGATGACGACGTTCATCGTCGAGAATGTGTCAGTGCCGCCGGAGGTCGAGGCTGCCATCGACAAGCGTTCGAGCATGGCCGCGGTGGGCAATCTCAACGACTACGTCAAGTTCCAGATGGCGCAGGGACTCGCGAGCGGCAACGGCGGCCCCGGCGGCATGGCGGCGGAGATGGCCGTCGGCATGGCGATGGCGCAGCAGATGATGAACCAGAGCGGCGGCCTGATGGGCCAGTCCACGCCCGGTATCCCGGCGCCGGTTGCGCCCGGCGCGGCAGCGGCGGCGCCGGACCTGATGTCCCCCGCGCAGGTCGCGCAGATGCTGGGCGTGTCCGAATCCGACGTGCTGGCGAGCCTCGATGCCGGCGATCTCAAGGGCCGCCGCATCGGCACCCAGTGGCGCATCTCCCGCACCGCAGTCGACACTTTTCTCAAGGGCTGAACATGAAGCAAATTTCGAACGGCCGGCGCGCCATGCTGGCCGCGCTCTCCGTATGGGCGTTCGCCGGCGCCTTGCCGGCCGCCGCGCAGGATCCCAAGATCTCGCAGGCGCGCGCGGCGCTGGCGGATTGGCTGGCGCTCGCCGATGCCAACGACGTCGCCAAGAGCTATGCGAACGCTGCGCAGCGGTTTCGCGCATCGATGACGATCGGGCAGTGGACGGAGGCGATGAAACGCGCTCGCGAGCAGTTCGGCCCGACGGTCAGCCGCACGTTCGTCGGATCGCAGGTGCCGCAGCCCGGCAAGAACACGCCGCCGGGCGAGTTCGTCGTCATCGCCTATCGCACCGAATTCGGCAAGCGCACCGTCGGCACCGAGACCATCACGATGGAACGGGAAGCGGATGGGAAGTGGCGTGTCGTCGGCTACCTGATGCGGTAGGCGCCCTGCTGACATGCCTTTTGGCCATGCAACGCATGCGTGAAGTCATGTCCGACAGGCTCCTTGTCGCGTGAACGAAACTGCCGCGATCTCCAAGTTCGCGTGCCCGGCCTGCGGCGGCGAGGCCAACTGGAACCCTGCCCGCCAGAAGCTCGTCTGCCCGTTCTGCGGCACCGAGTCGCCGGCGAAGCTCGACTCCGCCACGGGCAACATCGCCGAGCATGACCTGGTCGCCGCGCTGC
>JBDTNR010000231.1:0-5837 GCA_039933655.1 Betaproteobacteria bacterium
TCGCCTTCGAGGAGCGCGAGCTTTTTCCGCGCATGGGAGATGCGGGCGACGGCGATATGGCGGCACTGCTCATCGAAGAGCACGAAGCGATTCGCGCTGTTGCGGGCGAGCTGCTGCCTTTGACGCACGCCGCGACAGCGGGGACGCTGGACGATGCAGGATGGGATGCCCTGAGGCGCCTTGCGCTGGAGATGGTCGAGCGGCAGGTAGCGCATATACAGAAGGAGACGATGGCGCTGCTGCCGCTGCTCGAGGATCTGCTGGACGAGGATGACGATCGCGAGCTCGCGTTTGCGTACGCGTCAGGCTGACACCGCATTGACAGGTCGAACGACAGGATCGCGATGAATATCGTTGCCACGAGGAAGCTGACAATAAGCGCGCTGGAACGCGAGCATCTCGGCGACGTCGTCGCCATCGACGCCATCGCGGAGCGACGGCCGCGGCGCGCCTACTTCGAGCGGCGACTCGATGCCGCGCGTCAACAGCCAAGGCTGCATGCACAGTTTGCCGCCTGCGATGAGAACGGCCTCGTCGGTTACATCTTCGCGCACGTGCTCGAAGGCGAGTTCGGACGCGCCGAGCCCGGCCTCTGCCTCGAGGCGATCGGTGTGCGCGGAGACGCGAAGGGGCAGCGGGTCGGCGCCCGATTGTTCGATACGCTCTGCGATTACGGCCGCAGGCACCGCATGGCCGATGTGCGCACGCAGGCTGCGTGGACGAACCATGCGATGCTGCGCTGGCTCGACGCCATGAGCTTTTCCCTGGCACCCAACCATGTCGTGGATTGCGCGGTCGCCGGCGGCGAATACGCATCGGCACGCGATGACCCCGTGGCGATGCTGCGCGGCGAAGGGCCGGCGCGCGAGATCGATTACGGCGCCAGGGCCGGCAACGACTTCGAGCGGCTGGCGCGCGACGAGGCCGACGTTTGCGTCATGGATTGGAACGATCTCGGCGACGTCGTGCGCATCGATCGCGCCATCACCGGACGTGACCGGCGCGACTATATGAAACAGCAGCTGGCCGAGGCGATGCAGGACTCGGCGGTCCGCGTGTCGCTCACCGCGCGCCGCGACGGTGTGGTCGTGGGGTTCGTCATGGCGCGCGTGGACCTGGGCGACTTCGGGCGGGTCGAGCCCGTCGCCATCATCGACACCATCGGCGTGGACCCCGCTTATTCGCATCGCGGCATCGGCCGTGCGCAGGTCTCGCAGTTGTTCGCCAATCTTGGCGCGCTGCGCATCGAACGGGTCGAGAGCGTTGTTGCGCCGCGCGACTTCGGGCTCCTGGGGTTCTTCTACGACGTCGGGTTCGGACCGTCGCATCGCCTGCCCTTCATGCGGCGGTTCGGATAACATGCGCGCGAGCGGACGCCAGTAGCCCGAGCCACGATGACGATCGCATCGATGCCCGACGACGAGGCCGTGCGCGAAGCGCTGAAGCGCGTGGACGACCCGGAGGCCGGGATGAACATCGTGGACCTCGGCCTGGTGTACGGTGTCGAAGTCGCCGCGGACGCCGTGCATGTCGACCTGACGATGACGACCGCGGCCTGCCCGATGGCGGACATGATCATCGACGAGGCGCGGGATGTCATCGTGTCAATCACGCCGCCGGGGACTCGCGTCGAAGTCGATCTGGTGTGGGATCCGCCGTGGACGCCCGACAAGATGACCGGCATCGCAAAAGACCACTTTGGCTGGACGTTCTGATGCGCGCCCGCCCCACTGGAGTCAAACCATGACATCGACTGCCGTCAAGACCACGCTCGACGTTCGCACCCTCGCGCCACGCGAGCGCCATCCGCTGATCTTCAGGACATTCAACGATCTCGCTCCCGGCGAGACGTTCATGCTGGTCAACGATCACGATCCCAAACCGCTCTACTACCAGTTCCAGGCCGAGCTTGGTCCGGTCTTCGACTGGGACTATGTCGAATCCGGTCCGGAAACCTGGCGTGTGAAGGTTGCGCGCAAAGTCGCTTGACGCGTCTTGGCGGCGATCTCCGGCCGCTGGGGCGCGTACCGCTGCTGGCGCTTGGCTTCATCGGCCTTTTCTTCGGCGTAGGCGCGGGGCTCGCGCGTTTCGGCTTTGGCGTTCCTGCGCTGGCCGCGTCGGCAGCCGCGGTACACGGGCCGCTGATGATATGTGCCTTTCTCGGAGTCGTGATCGCGCTCGAGCGCGCGGTCGCGATCGGCCGCTATTGGGCGTACGCGGGTCCGCTGCTGGCCGGTCTGGGCGGCATGGCCACTGTCGCCGGCGCAACGGCGATCGGTGCATGGCTTCTGCTGGCGGGCAGCATCGTGCTGCTTGCGGCGTCCGTCGACATCTTCCGCCGCCAGCGGGCACTCTTCACCATCACTCTCGCACTGGGTGCGGGAAGCTGGGCCGTCGGCAACGTTCTGTGGGCACTTGGCGCAACCGTCCACGAGGTCGTGACCTGGTGGCTCGCGTTCCTCATCCTGACCATCGCCGCCGAGCGACTGGAGCTGTCGCGATTCCTGCCGCCTTCGCCAATGGCGAAGCGGATGTTCGCGCTGATCCTCGTCGTGCTCGTGGCCGGCTTGCTTGGCGCGCGGCAGAGCTTTGGCCCGGAGCTCTTCGCCGTCGGGCTGGTGTTGCTCTCCGCCTGGCTGCTGAAACAGGACGTGGCACGCCGTACGGTGCGCAACCGCGGCCTTACCCGCTTCATTGCGGTATGCCTGCTTTCCGGATACCTATGGCTCGCGGTTGGCGGCGGCGTGATCCTTGTTGCAGGCGGACTTTTTCCCGGCACACGATCCTACGACGCGGCGGTGCACGCGCTCGCGCTGGGATTCGTGTTCTCGATGGTATTCGGGCATGCGCCGATCATCTTTCCTGCCGTATTGCGCGTGGCGGTGCCCTACCACCGAACCTTCTACGTGCCGCTCGCGCTGCTGCATGTGTCGCTGGTGGTGCGGCTCGCGGGCGACGCGACCGGACAGTACCAGTGGACGCGAGCCGGCGCCTTGCTGAACGCGTTGGCGCTCGCAGCATTCATCGTCAGCACCGTGACTGCCGTGGCGCGGGGGAGGCGCGGGGCGACGGCGCGTGATTCGCCCGCGACCACCGGGACTGACTTTCCAGGCGGTCCGGGGGCGCGCAGCTGAGGCCCGGGGCGCGCCCCGCAAAGGCGCCGCGCCTGGCTGCCGTGCGCGATGGAGCAGTTTTCCGCGACTGGACGCGGCCAGACGAGGCGGCGACCGCCGCGCCGCGCGCGCGGCGCGGCAGGCGCGTGGCGCTAGGTATGCAGCGCCTCGTATTTCGCCATCAGCTCGTCCGGACTCTCCTGGAAATCCGGATTCACGACGATGCAATCGGCCGGACATACGAGCTTGCATTGCGGCTCATCCTCGGCGCCGACACATTCCGTGCACCGCAGCGCGTCGATGACGTAGAACGGATCGCCGACACTGATCGCCTCGTTGGGGCACACGGGCTTGCAGGCGTCGCAGGCCGTACAGTTGTCGTTGATGAGCAGTGCCATGTAATGCCTCCTGTCGGTCGGTCAGGCTGCCGTGCGTTCCTGCAGCTCGCGCAGCTTGGCGTGACGAAATGCACCCCACAGTGCAGCGCCGATGGCGCCGGCATAGATGGAATCGGGGTGGCTGACGGCGGTCACGCTCACTTTCTCGTTGACCATTTCCTCCTGGATTGCCGCCACGAGGCCGGTGTCGAGGGCCAGGCCGCCGGTAATCAGCGCGGTCCCCTCCTTGATTCCCGTGACCTTGAGCAGCTTCACGATGCGGGACGCCATCGACAGGTGGATGCCTTTCAGCACATCCGGGGTCGCGATGCCGCGGGACACCATGTTGATGACGTCGGTCTCGGCCAGCACGGCGCAGATCGAGCTGCACTTCTCCGGGTTCTGCGAGGTCTGCGACAGCGGGCCGATCTCCTCGATCGCAACGCCGAGATACCGGGCGATGTTCTCGAGGAACTGGCCTGATCCTGATGCGCACTGGCTTGTCATCTTGTACGAAAGCACTTTGCCGCGCTCGTCCACGTAGATGGCGCGGCCGTTAAGTGCGCCGATGTCGACGACCGCGTTCGCGCCGGGGTGCAGGAATACTCCTCCGCGCGCATGCGTGGTCATCGAATAGAAGTGGCCGGTGGCGAACTTGACGTTCTCGCCTTCGCCGGTGGTGGCGATGTAGTCGATGGCGCCCGGCTCGAGGCCGGCATCCGCGAGCACGCCGTCGTGGCCCTCCTGCGCCAGCTGCATCGGGTCGCGCCGCCGGATGCGCTCGCAGCGCTTGGCAATCCACTCCTGCTGGTCGCCGTCCATCCTGAACAGCGTGCTCTTGACCGCGCCCGAGCCGACATCGATGCCAATGGTGTAGGTCATGTCCGCGCCTCGATGGTCTTGCCTTCCTCGACCACCGCGCGCCAGGCGAATGTCGCGCCGCCCAATGCTCCGGTATAGATCGAGTCGGGATTGATATTGAGCGTGAGCTCGCCGTAATTTTCGCGAACGAGATCCTTCAGCGCCTTCACCGCAGCCTCGTTCTTGGCCACGCCGCCGGTGAAGGTGAATTCGTCGCGGATGCCGCCGGAGCGCGCGAGGATCGACATCGCGCGCAGGATGATCGCGCGGTGCAGGCCCGCCATGATGTCCTCACGCTTGTCGCCGAGCGAAAGGCGGTCACGCAGCTCCGCGCCGGCGAACACCGTGCACGTCGAATTGATGCGGATGGTCTTCGTGGATTTCATTGCCATCGGTCCCAGCTCGTGCAACCCCATGTTCATCTCGTCGGCAATGTAGCCGAGGTAGCGTCCGCAGCCGGCCGCACAGCGGTCGTTCATCTGGAAGCTCTCGACGATTCCGTTCGGATCGACCTGGATCGCCTTCGTGTCCTGGCCTCCGATGTCCAGTACCGTTGCGGTGCCGGGATACATGACGTGCGCGCCCAGCCCGTGGCACAGGATCTCCGACCGGACATGCTCCTTGGAAAACGGGAGTCGCGCACGGCCATAGCCGGTGCCCACGACGTAGGTCTCCTCCATGTCCGTGTCGAGAATGCCCTTGATCGGCGCCTCGACCCGGTCCCGCCGGTCTGCGGTGTCGGGCAGCGCGACAAAGGTCCGCTCCAGCGCCGCCAGCAGGTGGCGCTTGATCGAGTCGCCGTACACGCGGTTCTCGACCTCGATGATCGAGCGGTCGAACACATTGAGGAGGAAGTCGTAGCGAATGCCGGATTCCTTCGCAATGGCCTCGCCGGTCGCCAGGTACTGGCTGCCCGCGATATCGCGGAAGAAGTCCGACTTGCGCCTGGCCGCGGGCGCGAACAGTGCGGCCGCCTCGGTGGCGAGCCGCGCGAACACCTCGGTGAGCGCCGTGCCCACCGCCTTCGTGCTGTCTCCGAACTTGGCATTCCCGACATTGCGCTGGCAGGTGGCCTCGAGATCGGCGAGTTGCTCGAGATACTGCTCCAGCCGAAAGTCGCGCTCCAGCTGGCCGAGGAATCCATCAAGCGCCCCGTTCAGCGCGCCGGTGCTGCCGAGCGCCTTGCGGAAGAGGTAGAAGCGCCCGTTGACCAGGGCCTCCTGCTTGGCGATGGCCGCCGCGGTGTCGTAGTTAGAGCGCGAGTTGGTGATCCCGCGCCCCAGGACGTTCTGGTTCTCGTCCATGACCACCGCTTTGGTGGTGGTCGAGCCGAGATCGATGCCGATGAAGCAACGCATGCCGTCCTCCTCAGTGCCCGCGCGGCCGCCCGAAGGGCGCTGATCGCCCTCCTCGGGAGTGAAGCGAACGAATTGAGCTCGGGGGGCTCATGTCAGTGGGCAGCGAGCGCGGCTGTGCGCTTCTGCTT
>JBDTNR010000232.1:0-5799 GCA_039933655.1 Betaproteobacteria bacterium
CCATGCAGGATCGCGCCGTGGCCGATGTGCCCGTCTTCCTCGACGATGGTGTCGGTGCCGGGAAAGCCGTGCATCACGCAGTTGTCCTGGATGTTGGCGCCCGCACGCACTTCGAGGCGGCCAAAGTCGCCGCGCAGGCTCGCGCAGGGTCCGACATAGACGCCGGGGCCGATGATCACGTCGCCGATCAGCACCGCCGACGGATGCACGAACGCGGTGGGGTCGACGACGGGCGTGATGCCGTCGATCGTGTACACGGTGAGTTTCATCGTATTGTCCGTAGCCTTTCCGTCAGCCAAGCCAGGCGCGCGCATTGCGGAACATCCGCATCCACGGCGATGCGTCACCCCATTGCGAAGGATGCCACGACATCTGCGCGCTGCGGTGGACGCGCTCCGGATGCGGCATCAGGATCGTGAACCGGCCATCCGCCGTCGTGAGTCCGGTGATGCCCTGCGGCGATCCATTCACATTGTACGGATAGGCGTCGGTGGCGTTGCCGCGGTGATCGATCATCCGCAGCGCGACCAGCGGCTGCGCGGCCGCCACTGCCGCGGTATCGTGAAATTCCGCATAGCCTTCGCCGTGCGCGGTGGCCACCGGCAGGCGACTGCCCTCCATGCCGGCGAAGAACAGCGACGGTGAACGCGTCACCTCGACCAGGATGTAGCGGCCCTCGAACTGCTCGGAGCGATTGCGGACAAAACGCGGCCAGTGCGCGGCACCCGGGATCATCTCGCGCAGCACGCCCATCATCTGGCACCCGTTGCAGACGCCGAGCGCGAACACATCAGGGCGCGCGAAGAACTCCGCGAAATCCTCGCGCACGCGCGGATTGAACAGGATCGACTTCGCCCAGCCCTCGCCCGCGCCAAGCACGTCGCCGTAGGAAAAGCCGCCGCACGCGACAAAGCCCGCGAACTCGGCCAGCGTGCGCCGCCCCGCGACGAGATCGCTCATGTGGATGTCGTAAGCATCGAAGCCGGCGCGATCGAAGGCCGCCGCCATCTCGACCTGGCCGTTGACGCCCTGCTCGCGCAGGATCGCCACCCGCGGGCGCACGCCGGAGGCGATGTACGGTGCGGCGATGTCGTCGTCCGAATCGAAGGTCAGGCGGGGCGACATTCCGGGATCGTCCGCATCGAGGATGCGCGCGTACTCCTGCCCGACCGCGTCGGGATTGTCGCGCAGCGTCTGCAGTGCATGCGACGTCGCAGACCATGCCCGGTGCAGGTCGATCCGCGACTCGTCGAGCAGCGTCACGCCCTTTCTCACCACGCGTACACGGTCGCCGGCGACCGGGGTGCCGATGCCGGCTGCGGCCAGGCCCGCGTGCTGAGCGGCGCGCAGCAGGGCATCTGCATCGCTGCTGCGCACCTGGATCACCGCGCCCAGTTCCTCGGCAAAGAGCGCCGGCAGCCCGTCCGCTGCAATGCCGTCCAGTGTGATGTCGAGGCCGCAACGCGATGCAAATGCCATCTCGCACAACGTCGCGAAGAGTCCGCCATCGGCCACGTCGTGATACGCAAGCACGCGCGTGTCGCGGCGCTCGCGCTGGATGAACATGAAGAAGGCCGCCAGCCGATCGGGATTGTCGAGGTCCGGCGTCTCGTTGCCCAGTTGCCCGTAGGCCTGCGCCAACGCGGAACCGCCGAGGCGTCGCCGCCAGCTGGCGACGTCAAGCAGCACCAGGGTCGTGTCGCCCTGGTCGAACCGCAGGAGCGGCGTCAATGTCGCGCGCACGTCGCGCACCGGCGCGAAGGCGGAGACGATCAGCGAGATCGGCGCGGTGACCGCCTTGGCGACGCCGCCGTCGGTCCACGTCGTGCGCATCGACATCGAATCCTTGCCCACTGGGATCGATAGGCCCAGGCGAATGCAGGTGTCGATCGCCACCGCGCGCACCGTGTCGTAGAGCGCCGCGTCTTCGCCCAAGTGGCCGGCGGGCGCCATCCAGTTCGCCGACAGCTTGACGTCGCCGATACGAGCGATGTCGGCGGCGGCGATGTTGGTCAGTGCCTCGCCGACGGCCATGCGCCCGGACGCAGGCGCATTGATAAGCGCCAGCGGTGTGCGCTCGCCCATCGCCATCGCCTCCCCCGCATGGCCTGTGAAATCCATCAGCGTGACGGCCACGTCCGCCACCGGCACCTGCCAGGGCCCCACCATCGGATCGCGCGAGCACAGGCCACCCACTGTGCGATCGCCGATCGTCACCAGGAAGGTCTTGTCGGCCACCGCCGGCAACTGCAGCACGCGGTAGGCGGCATCCCTCGCCGAGATGCCGGCAAGGTCGAGCGCCGGCAATGGGCGCGGCGCGTGACGCACGTCACGCGTCATTTTCGGCGGATTGCCGAGGATCACGTCGAGTGGCACGTCGACCGGGTTGTTGCCGAACTTCGCATCCACGACGACGAGTTTGCCTTGGTCATTGGCGGTGCCGACGACGGCAAACGGACAACGTTCGCGCGCGCAAATCGCCGCGAACCGCGGCAGCGATGCCGGCGCGATCGCGAGCACGTAGCGTTCCTGCGCCTCGTTGCACCAGATCTCGCGCGGCGCCATGCCAGGCTCTTCCGACGGAATGGCGCGCAGGTCGAACGTGCCGCCCGCGCCGCCGCCGTGCACGAGTTCCGGGAGCGCGTTGGACAGGCCGCCGGCACCCACGTCGTGCAGCGACAGGATCGGATTCGCGTCGCCCGCCTGCCAGCAGCGATCGATGGCTTCCTGCGCACGGCGTTGGATTTCCGCGTTGCCGCGCTGGACCGAATCGAAATCGAGGTCCGCCGTGTTGACACCGGTGGCCATCGACGACGCCGCGCCGCCGCCCATGCCGATCAGCATGCCCGGCCCACCCAGCTGGATCAGCAGCGTGCCCGCGGGCAGCAGCGACTTGTGCGTGTGCTCGTCACGGATGTTGCCTATGCCACCGGCGATCATGATCGGCTTGTGATAGCCGCGCACTTCCCCCGCCACTTCCTGTTCGAACGTGCGGAAATAGCCAGCGAGATTGGGGCGCCCGAACTCGTTGTTGAACGACGCCGCGCCGATCGGACCCTCGAGCATGATCGACAGCGCCGACGCGATGCGCTCGGGCTTGCCGTAGTCGACTTCCCATGCGTGGGTGAGTCCGGGGATGCGCAGGTTCGACACCGTGAAACCGTTCAACCCCGCCTTCGGCTTGCCGCCGATGCCGGTGGCGCCTTCGTCGCGAAGCTCGCCGCCCGCTCCCGTCGCCGCGCCCGAAAAGGGCGCGATCGCCGTCGGATGGTTGTGTGTTTCGACCTTCATCAGCGTGTGCGTGAGTTCCGGCGCGGCGCCGTAGCGGTCATGCTCGCGCGGATAAAAGCGCGCGGCCAGCGTACCCTCCATCACGGCGGCATTGTCGGCATAGGCAACGACGGTACCGCCCGGATGCGCGCTGTGCGTCTGGCGGATCATGCCGAACAGGCTCAGGTCCTGCGGCACGCCGTCGACGATCCAATCGGCATTGAAGATCTTGTGCCGGCAGTGCTCGGAGTTCGCCTGCGCGAACATCATCAACTCGACGTCGGTCGGATCGCGGCGCAGCCGGCGAAAGCTTTGGTCCAGGTATTCGATCTCGTCCCCCGCCAGCGCCAGCCCGAGTTCGCCGTTGGCGCGCTCGAGCGCGGCGCGGCCCTCGGCCAGCAGCGGAATCGTCGTCAGCGGGCGCGGGGCGAAATGGGCAAAGAGCTGCGCACCATCGGCGACGTCGTCGAATACCGCTTCGGTCATCCGGTCGTGCAGCAGCGGCAGCAGCGCGACGCGGTCCGCAGCAGCGAGTGCGACGCCGCCAACGCTCGCGATTCGGTACACGATGCCGCGCTCGATGCGCGTCACCGCGGCCAGTCCGCAGTTGCGCGCGATGTCGGTGGCCTTCGACGACCACGGCGAGATCGTGCCGGGACGCGGCACGACGAGTGCGGTAACGCCGTCGATCCCCTCGTCCGTCACACGAGGTTCGGGGCCGTACGTCAGCAGGCGCTCGAGCGTGGCGCGTTCGGCCAGGTCGAGCGGCCGGGCCAGTTCGACGAAGTGCCGGTACGTCGCCTCGATACCGGCGACGCGATGGGCGGAATGCGCTTGCGACAGTCGGTGCAGCAGCTTGGCCACGCGGAACGGCGAGAGCGCCGGCCGCCCGGCCAACGAGAGGATTTCGGCCATCGCGGTGGGGGAGCGCGCAAAGCCGAATTCTACTCTGTTTGCGTCGATGCGATCCGGCGGCCCGTTCCCTGGCGTCGTTGCGATCCTGACTCGTCGGCCGGGCTCACTCCACCTTGCCGATACGCTTGACGACATCGGCCATCTTGGCCGCATCCGCGTCGACATAGCGCTGGAACTCCGGCGCGTCCAGGTACTGGACCGGGCTGCCCGCGGTCAGCAGCACCTCCTTCACGCGGGGGTCGTTGGCGGCAGCCTTCGCGGCCTCGCGCAGCCGCTGCACGACCGGTTCCGGCGTGCCTGCCGGCGCGAACAGTCCCGACCACTGCGCATAATCGACGTTGGTGCCACTCTCCTTCATGCTCGGCACGTCCGGCAGCGCGACCAGCCGCGCATCGCCCCAGTGCGCGAGCACGCGCACCCTGCCCGCCTTCACCTGCTGCACGACCGTCGCCGGACCGGTGGACAGTGCGTCGACCTGCCCGCCGAGCAATCCCACGATCGCCGGGCCGGCTCCCGTATACGGCACATGGACCATCTTGATGCCGGCCGTGCCGGCGAACATTTCCATCGGCACGTGCATCGTGCCGTAGTTGCCGGACGAGCCGTAGGTGAACTTGCCCGGATTCTTCTTCGCGTCGGCGATGAAGTCTGCCAGCGTCTTCCACGGCGCGTCGGCGCGCACGGCGAACACCGTCGGGTCGGCGGTGAACCGCGCGAGGGGCTTCAACTGGTCGAGCGTGTACATCGGCGCGCGCCCGAACAGCTTGTCCGCCTCGGGCAGCACCGTGAACGACGACAGCGACATGAGGATCGTGTACCCGTCGGGTTTCGCCTTCGCCACCTGCGCCATGCCGATGCCGCCACCCGCTCCCGGCTTGTTTTCGATGACGACCGGCTGCTTCAAGTCACGGCTCATCGCGTCGGCCACGGGCCGCGCAACGGCGTCCGCCAGTCCGCCCGGCGGGAACGGCACGACCATCGTGATCGCGTGGTCAGGGTATTGCGCCGATGCCAGCGACGACAGCGCCGACAATGCAAACACGAACAATGTTTTGGATTTCAAGATCATCCTCCGTCCAGGGCCGCGCAATTTGCGGCGATCGAGCTTAGTGCTGCAGGATCTTCGCCAGGAACTGCTGCGCGCGCTCCGACCGCGGCGTCCCGAAAAACTCGTCCTTGGTCGCGTCCTCGACGATCTGGCCGTGATCCATGAAAACCACCCGGTGGCTGACCTTGCGCGCGAATCCCATTTCGTGGGTGACGCACATCATCGTCATCCCCTCGAGCGCGAGCTGCACCATCACGTCGAGCACTTCCCCCACCATTTCGGGATCGAGCGCCGACGTCGGCTCGTCGAACAGCATGACGATCGGATCCATCGACAGCGCGCGCGCGATCGCCACGCGCTGCTGCTGGCCGCCGGACAGCTGTCCGGGGAACTTGTCCTTGTGCGTCAACAACCCGACGCGCTCGAGCATCTTGAGGCCGCGCTTGATGGCGTCGTCCTTGCTCCGGTTCAGCACCTGGATCTGCGCGAGCGTCAGGTTCTCGGTCACCGTCAGGTGCGGGAAGAGCTCGAAGTGCTGGAACACCATGCCGACGCGCGAGCGCAGC
>JBDTNR010000233.1:0-5761 GCA_039933655.1 Betaproteobacteria bacterium
GCTTCCTGTTCGTCAGGCCAGCGCTTTGCCTTCAGCTTCCTCCAGATTCGCAGTCGCCCGCGACACCCTTGCCGTTCGGCTAACACTTCCCCTTGCCGGGTGTGTAGAGGACTTTCACCTCCAAGTACGTGCGCCCTGCCGGGCGCACCAATGAAAAAGCCCCGCCAGGCGGGGCCTTTTCTCGGAACACGAAAAGTCGCGCTTATTTTTTCGCGCCGGTGGCCGGCGGCTTCACCGCGGCCATGAAGTTGTCGAACGTGTTCTCCGTCACGCGGAACCAGAGGATCTGTTCCCTCTGGAATGCCGACATGTTGTCCCACAGCTTCTTGAAGTTGGGATTCTTGGCGGAGGTCTCGGCGTAGAGTTCCATCGCCGCGGCGTAGCACGCGTCCATCACGGCCTTCGGGAACGGACGCAGCTGCGTGCCGCCGGCCACCAGCTTGCGCAGCGCGGGCGGGTTCTGCGCGTCGTACTTCGCCATCATCCACGTGTTGCCTTCGGCGCAGCCGGCGCGCAGCGCCGCCTTGTACTCCGCCGGCAGTTCGTTGTACTTCGGCGTGTTGACGAAGTAGTGCAGCGCCGGGCCGCCTTCCCACCAACCGGGGTAGTAGTAGAACTTGGCGACCTTGTTGAAGCCGAGCTTCTCGTCGTCGTAGGGACCGACCCATTCGGCGGCGTCGATCGTACCCTTCTCGAGCGACGGATAAATGTCGCCGCCGGCGATCTGTTGCGGCACGACGCCCAGCTTGGTCAGCACCTGGCCCGCGAAGCCCCCGATGCGCATCTTGAGGCCCTTGAGATCGGCAACTGTCTTGATCTCCTTGCGGTACCAGCCACCCATTTGCGCACCGGTGTTGCCGCAGAGGATGCTCGTGATGTTGTAACTCTTCAGGAACTCGTTGAACAGCTCCTGCCCGCCGCCAAAGAACCACCAGGCGTCGAACTGGCGCTGGTTGAGGCCGAAGGGGATGGCGGTGCCGAACGCGAACGTCGGGTCCTTGCCGACGTAGTAGTACGGCGCCGTGTGACCGCACTCGACGGTACCGTTCTGCACGGCATCGGCGACTTGCAGGCCGGGGACGATTTCACCCGCCGCGAACACCTGGATCTGGAACTTGCCGCCGGTGACTTCACTCACGACCCTGGCCGCCGTTTCGGCGGCACCGTAGATCGTGTCGAGCGACTTGGGGAAGCTGGATGCACAACGCCATTTGATCGTGGGCGATCCTTGCGCGAAGGCGGGGGCGGTCCCGGCGGCAAGAATGCCGGCGAGGCCCGAGTTTTTGATGAAGGAACGACGTGACATGTGCTCTCCTCGTGAGGTGCCGGATCTGATGGCCGGCGATATGAATCTCTGATGTCCCCGCGCCGTCGCATGCGGCGTCTATCGCGCGGCCACCGGGGGCCCCTTGTACTTCGACCGGACCCGGCTTGCGCGCGAGTGTAGCGGAAATTCAGGGGTTGGACATACGCACCGCGCCGGTAGGCCACAATCTGGCACGGCAGCCTTAGCGCCGCCTTAACGCGGCGTTGCGCCGGTCAGGGCGTCAGCTTGCGGACCGCATTGAACATCGCCCACGACCAGCCGGCCTGCTGCTCGAGCGTTTGCGTGAAGCGGATCAGGTACCGGGCATTGCCGGTGTCGAGTTCCACCATGCCGCCGGACATGAACTTGTCGTCGGGCCCGATGAGGCTGCGCTGCGACGATTGCCGATTGTCGGGATGCGTGGGCAGGTAGATCCCGAAGAATGGCCGCTCGGAATTGGTGCGTCCAGTCTCCGACGGCGTCACCCAGCTGCGCATCAGCACCCGCACCATCCGGCGCGCGATGATCTCGACGCCGACGGTGACCTCGTCCACCTGCAGCCGCTGCATCCGGCGAACGACGGCGAGCATCCAGAGTTCACCTTCCTTGATCGCGATCAGTTCCCCGAGCTTGCCGGGGGACTCCTTGGCCGGTGCCGTCAGCCGGCAGCCGGTGTCGCTGCGGTCGGTCAATCGCCACATCGTGCCGCGGATGCGCCGCGCCACGGATTCCGGATTGGCGTTGGGATTCACGATCTGTGTCACTTCGTCGTAGCTCGCCGCCACCCCGGGCGTGCGTGCCTGGTCGGGTAACCGGTCGATTTCGGCGACGGCGCGCGTCAGTGCCTGCAGGCCCACGACGACACGCACTTCGGTTTCGGTGTGGTGGCGCGGCGCGCGCGGTGCCTGCGCGATCGCGTCCGGCCCGAACAGGGAGGCGAGCCGCATCAGCAGCAACCGCTGCTCGCGCGCCGGGAGATCGCCCGGCTTCGGAATTTCCGCATCCTGCTCCGGTAGCCAGCGCATCCGCTCGACGATGCGCGAATAGACGGGAGCCGCATCGAGGAACATCACGCGGCCGCCCGCCTGCGCGCGATCGCGTCGGCGGAGGCCTGAGGTGCCGGTCAGGTCCACGAAGAACGGCGCGCCTTCCGACGGCGGCGGCGTCAGCGCCAGCGTCGGCGTCCAGTCCTCGAGCTGCCGCGCGACCCATTCCACCTGGTCCGGCGTGAAGTTGCCGGAATCCAGACGCATCAGCAGCAGCGTCTTCAGGTACTCCTGCTCGAACGACACGCCGGGCTTGGCGAACGCGCCGACACCAAACACCAGTTGCTCGCGCTGCCAGCCGCGCATCCGCGCGAACTCGTACAGCTCGTGGAACTCACGCCATTGCGCGGGAATCCAGTGGCTGTAGCGGAACAGGCGGAACTTGCCGTCCAGGCCTCGGTAGTGCGCGAGCCGCACGATCACCCATGGCAGGATGGCGCGCCAGCGCTTGTTGTCGGCGCGCGGATAGCCGGCCTTCAGCGCGATCTGGTAGGCGGCGATGAAGGCCTTGACCAGATCGAACACCGAATGCCAGAGGCGCGACTCGATGTTCGTGCTCTTCTGGTAGTTCTGCGTGTACTGCTGCGTCAGCTGCGCGACGATCGGTTCCACGCGGCCATCGATGCGCAGCAGCGCTTCCACTTGTCCCGGCCCGGCCTCGCGGCGCGTGCCGGGAAAGCCCGAAACCAGTTCGAGCGCTTCCTTCTGCAGGCCCGCAGCGTCGATCGACGGCAGCTGGCCGATCCACCGCGACGCGTTGTTCGCGCTCGCCAGCGGATCGGAAAACGAGCGAAACCAGCTCCACATCGGCTGCATCACCGTGACCGATCGAGAGTGCTGGGCCGCGGGCACGTCAGCTGCCCGCCACCGTGATCCTGGAAATCAGGATCGAGCCCGTGTGCCGGGACCCGCGGCGATCGACGTCATTGCCGACGGCGACGATGGCGCGGAACATGTCGCGCAGGTTGCCGGCGATCGTGATCTCCTCCACCGGGTAGGCGATGACGCCATCCTCGATCCAGAATCCCGCCGCCCCGCGCGAAAAATCGCCGGTCACCGGGTTCACGCCCTGCCCCAGTTGCTCGGTGACCAGCAGGCCACGCCCCATTTGCCGCAGTAGCGCGGGCAGGTCGTCGGTGCCGTGCGACAGCACGAGGTTGTGGCTGCCGCCGCCGTTGCCGGTGGTCTGCATGCCGAGCTTGCGCGCGGAATAGGAGCCCAGGAAATAGCCCTGGACAACGCCATCGCGCACCACATCGCGCGCCGCGGTGGCGACACCTTCGCTGTCGAACGGCGCGCTGCCGCGGCCACGCGGCAGGTGCGGTTCCTCGCGCAGCTCTATCTCGGGCGCGAACACCTGCGTGCCGAGCGAATCGAGCAGGAAGGAGGACTTGCGGTAAAGACTTCCGCCCGATACCGCCTGCACGAAAAAGCCGACCAGGTCCGCGGCCTCCGACGCTTCGAAGATCACCGGGCATTCCATCGTGCCGAGCTGGCGGGCACCGAGCCGGCGCACCGTGCGCTCGCCGGCCATGCGACCCACCGCCTGCGCGGCTTCGAGATCGGAGGGCGCGCGCGCCGCCGTATACCAGTAGTCGCGCTGCATCGCGCCGTCCGCTTCGCCGATCACCGCGCAGTCGATGTGATGGCGCGAACTGCGGTAGCCACCCGCGAAGCCGAGCGTGTTCGCGTAGACGAACTCGGACTCGCTGCGCGCGACCGTAGCGCCTTCGGTGTTGGTGATCCGCGGATCGACGGCAAGCGCGGCGGCCTCCGCTTCGCGTCCCAAATCGATCGCGGCTTCGACCGGCAGTTCCCACGGATGATAGAGATCGAGATCGGGCCAGCTCCGGGCGAGCCGCTCGGGATCGGCCAGGCCGGCGGCCGGGTCCTCCGCCGTGTAGCGGGCGATCGCGAGCGCCTTGTCGACGGTGGCGCGCAGGGAATCGACGGAGAAGTCGGCGGTGCTCGCATGGCCGCGCCGCTGCCCGACGTAGACCGTCACGCTGATGCCCTTGTCGCGGTTGTATGCGATCGTCTCGACTTCGGACTGGCGCACCGTCACGCTTTGGCCAATGCCCTGCGACACGTCGGTCTCCGCCGCGGTCGCCCCGCCCTTGCGTGCCGCATCGAGCACCGCGGCCGCGATGCGTTCGAGGTCGCCGGTGGACACCGGGAACTGGCGGGAATGGGCGCCCGCACCGGCGCCATGCGGCGCCGGTGCGGGTTGCCCGGTCGTGAGTTTCACTGTCATCGAAAGTCGTTGCCTGGAGTTGTCGCGGCACGCCCCGGATCGGATCCGGATTCCCGCAACGGGCCGTAAGGGATGGGTCGGTTATCATAGCAAAGGCCTCCCCCGGCAACCGGCTTCAACGGCCCCTTTTTCCTCCAGCACGATGCCCCGACCCCGCGAAACCCCGCTCCCCGCCGCCGACGAACCGGAAACCCCGTCGAAAACCCGGCGCAAGCACGCGATGCACGCGCTGCAGGCGCTGGGCGAGGAACTCGTGGCGCTCGACCCCAGGCGCCTCGCGGAACTTGAACTGCCCGAGCGCCTGGTGGATGCGATCGGCGTAGCGCGCGGCGTGCATGCGCACGAAGGACGCCGCCGCCAACTTCAGTACGTGGGCAAGCTGATGCGGACGATC
This sequence comes from Betaproteobacteria bacterium, assembly GCA_039933655.1. GTDB lineage: Bacteria > Pseudomonadota > Gammaproteobacteria > Burkholderiales > Casimicrobiaceae > VBCG01. Next base: position 5,001 of record JBDTNR010000233.1, read on the forward strand.
GATGCCGAGCCGATCCAGGCAGCGCTCGCGCGCTGGTCGTCCGGCGTGCCTCCGGACCAGGCGCTCTTCGCGGCCGCTGAACGCTGGCGCGATCTGGTGCTGGCCGACGATTCGGCGCTCGACCGCTTCGTGTCCGAGCATCCGCACGCGAATCGGGCCGCGCTCGCCTCGCTGGTGCGCGACGCCCGGATCGAACGCACCCGGACCGGGCCGCCGCACCGCTACCGCGAACTCTTCCGCACGCTGAAGTCCGCGATCGATACGCCCGCTTGAAGTCTTGCGGATCCCGACTTCCAATGACCTCGAACCCCTCGTTGCTGATCGGCCTCGTGTCGATTTCCGACCGCGCTTCGGCGGGCGTCTACGTCGACCGCGGACTGCCCGGCCTCACCGAATGGTTTACGGCAGCACTGGCGTCGCCATGGAGCATGGTGCAGCGGCTCATTCCCGACGACCAGCCCGCCATCGAGCGGACATTGATTGAATTGGTGGATATCGCCGGCTGCCACCTCGTGCTCACGACCGGCGGCACCGGGCCTGCGCCGCGCGACGTCACGCCGGAAGCGACCCTCTCGGTCGCGCACAAGGTGATGCCCGGTTTCGGCGAACAGATGCGGCAGGTGAGCTTGAAGTACGTACCCACGGCAATCCTGTCGCGACAGGTGGGCGTCATTCGGGGCAGCGCGCTGATCCTCAATCTTCCCGGACAGCCCAAGGCGATCAAGGAAACGCTGGACGGTGTGTTCCCCGCGGTTCCGTAT
>JBDTNR010000234.1:0-5752 GCA_039933655.1 Betaproteobacteria bacterium
AACATGATGCTCGAACCGGTATATGCGGACAGCGGCGGCGATGCGTCCACGGTCACGATCAACCCGCGCGTCCAGCAGAACATCGGCGTGCGCCTCGCGAGCGCCACGCGGGCGCGGCTCACCGCGCCGCTGACCGCGGTCGGCAGCGTCGCGTACAACGAGCGCGACCAGGCGGTCGTGCAGGCGCGCGCGAGCGGATATGTCGAGAAGCTCTTCGTGCGTGCGCCGCTGGACCAGGTCCGCAAGGGCCAGCCGCTGCTCGAGCTGTACGTGCCGGACTGGGTCGCGGCCCAGGAGGAATACCTGGCGGTGCGTCGCATGAAGGGCGCCGGGATGGATGCGCTGGCCGACGGGGCGCGCCAGCGCTTGCGCCTGGCCGGCATGTCCGACGAGCAGATCGAGCGGTTCGTCGCCAGCGGCACGCTGCAGCCGCGCATCGCGATCGTGGCGCCAATCGGGGGCGTCGTCACCGAACTGACCGTGCGCGAAGGCATGACCGTGGCGATGGGGGCGCCGCTCTACCGGATCAACGGATTGGGGTCGGTGTGGATCAACGCGGAGCTGCCGGAGTCGGAGGCCGCGCGCATGCGTGCAGGGACGCCGGTCGAAGTGCGGACGGCGTCGCAGCCCAACACCGTCTACAAGGGGCGCGTGGGCGCGCTGCTGCCGGAGATCAACGCCCAGACGCGCACCATCAAGGCGCGCATCGAGGTCGCGAACGCTTCCGGTCGGCTGGTGCCCGGGCTCTATGCCTCCGTCGAGTTCGTGCCCGCGGGCGCTCCGGAAGTGACGGTCGTGCCGTCGGAAGCGGTCATCGCCACCGGCAAACGCACGATCGTGTTCGTCGCCGAAGGCGAGGGCAAGTTCCGCCCGGTGGACGTCACGACCGGCACCGAAGCCAACGGAATGACCGAGATCCGTACTGGAATCGAGCCCGGCCAGAAGATCGTGGTATCCGGGCAGTTCCTGATTGACTCGGAGGCGAGCCTCAAGGGTACCGTGACGCGGCTCTCGGAAGCGGCCCCCGGCCCCGATGCGACGGTCGCCATGGCGGCCCCCGCCGCCGTCACCGGCGAGCACCGCGGCGAAGGCCGCGTGGAAGCGATCGCCAAGGACGAGATCATGCTGTCGCACGGCCCCATCCCCTCGCTCAAGTGGAGCGCGATGACGATGGGCTTCGTCGCGCCTGCTGCGGGATGGCCGGCGTCGATCAAGGTGGGCGACCGCGTTTCGTTCACGTTCCGCCCACAGGGCGCCGGCAAGTTCGAGATCGTCTCGGTGACGCCCGCAGGCGCGGCTTCGGCGGCGGCCGCTCCCGCGACGGTGCCGCCGGATCCGCACGCCGGTCACGCGCCAGCGGCCGGAGCCAGACCATGATCGCGCGCATCATTCGCTGGTCGCTCGTCAACCGCTTCCTGGTGCTGCTGGTCACGATCATCGTCACCGCGTGGGGCGCCTGGGCCGTCTCGCACGCGCCGCTCGACGCGCTACCCGATCTGTCCGACGTGCAGGTGATCATCCGCACGCCATACCCGGGACAGGCGCCGCAGATCGTCGAGAACCAGCTCACCTATCCGCTGACGACGACGATGATGTCGGTGCCGGGCGCCAGGACCGTGCGTGGCTATTCGTTTTTCGGTGACTCGTTCGTGTACGTACTGTTCGAGGACGGCACCGATCCGTATTGGGCGCGCTCGCGGGTGCTCGAATACCTGAACCAGGTGCAGGGCAGGCTGCCGCTCGACACCCGGCCCGCGCTCGGCCCCGACGCGACCGGGGTCGGCTGGATCTACGAGTACGCGCTCGTGGACCGGAGCGGCAAGCACGATCTCGCCGAACTGCGCGCGCTGCAGGACTGGTTTCTCAAGTATGAACTCAAGTCCGTCGCGAACGTCGCCGAGGTGGCGAGCGTCGGCGGCATGGTGCGCCAGTACCAGATCGTCCTCGACCCCGAACTCCTGCGCGCATACCGGATCACGCACAGCCGCGTGATCGATGCCGTGAAAAAGGCGAACCAGGAGACCGGCGGCTCGGTGCTCGAGTTGGGCGAGGCCGAATACATGGTGCGCGCGTCCGGCTATCTCAAGTCGCTTGACGATTTCCGCAAGATCCCGATCTTCACGAGCGAGGCAGGCGTGCCAGTGCGACTGGGAGACGTCGCGCGCGTCCAGCTGGGTCCCGAGGCGCGGCGCGGCATCGCCGAACTGGACGGCCGCGGCGAGACCGTCGGCGGCATCATCATCATGCGCTCCGGCAAGAATGCGCTGGAGACGATCGACGCGGTCAAGGCGAAGCTGGCAAGCCTCAAGGCGGGACTGCCCGAGGGCGTCGAGATCATCCCTGTCTACGACCGGTCGACGCTGATCCGCAACGCCATCACGAATCTGGGCGAGAAGCTCGTCGAGGAGTTCGTCGTCGTCGCGCTCGTGTGCATCGTGTTCCTGTTCCATCTCCGCTCGGCGTTTGTCGCGATCGTATCGCTGCCTATCGGCGTGCTGATGGCGTTCATCGTGATGCACTACCAGGGGGTGAACGCCAACATCATGTCATTGGGCGGCATCGCGATCGCGATCGGCGCGATGGTTGACGGCGCCGTCGTGATGATCGAGAACGCGCACAAGCACGTCGAGCGCTGGCGGCATGCGCACGACGGGCAGCCGCCGGCCGGCGACGACCAGTGGCGGGTGATCGGCGATGCGGCGGTCGAGGTCGGCCCCGCGCTGTTCTTCTGCCTGCTGATCATCACGCTGTCGTTCATCCCTGTGTTCATGCTGGAGGCGCAGGAAGGACGCCTCTTCGCGCCGCTCGCGTTCACCAAGACGTACGCGATGGCAGCCTCCGCGGGCCTTGCGATCACGCTGGTGCCGGTGCTGATGGGCTACATGATCCGGGGCCGCATTCCGGACGAACAGCGCAATCCGCTGAATCGCGTGCTGGTCGCCGCGTATCGGCCGCTCCTCGAACTGGTGCTGCGCTTTCCTGGCACGACCGTGATCGTCGCGGTAGCGTTGGCCGCGCTGACCGTCTGGCCCGCGCTGCAGCTGGGTGGCGAGTTCCTGCCGCCTCTCGACGAGGGCGACCTCCTGTACATGCCCTCGGCGCTGCCCGGCCTCGGCATCGGCAAGGCGGCCGAATTACTGCAGCAGACCGATGCGCTGATCAAGACGGTACCCGAAGTCGCGAGCGTGTTCGGCAAGGCCGGACGCGCGGAGACTGCGACCGATCCTGCGCCGCTCGAGATGTTCGAGACCGCTATCCAGTTCAAGCCGAAGAGCGAATGGCGTCCCGGCATGACGACCGACAAGCTCATCGCCGAGCTCGACCGCATCGTCCGTGTGCCGGGCCTCTCGAACATCTGGGTGCCGCCGATCCGAAACCGGATCGACATGCTTGCGACGGGGATCAAGAGCCCGGTAGGCGTCAAGGTGTCGGGTCCGGACCTCGCGGAAATTGACCGCGTGACAAGCGAAATCGAACGTCTCGTGAAGCCGGTGCCCGGCGTGAGTTCCGCGCTGGCGGAACGGCTGACCGGTGGCCGTTACCTCGACGTCACGATCGATCGCGACCGTGCCTCTCGCTACGGTCTCAATGTCGCGGACGTGCAGGAGGTCGTCGCCTCCGCGATCGGCGGCGACAACATCGGCGAAACCGTCGAAGGGTTGCGCCGCTTCCCGATCAACGTGCGCTATCCGCGCGAATACCGCGATTCCGTCGAGCGGCTGCGCGAACTGCCCATCCAGACGGAGCGCGGCGCGCAGATCAAGCTGGGCGACGTCGCCGACGTGCGCATCACCGACGGCGCACCGATGCTGAAGAGCGAGAACGCGCGCCTGTCCGGCTGGGTGTACGTCGACCTCGCGGGGCGCGACTTGAAGTCCGCGGTCCGCGACATGCAGGCCGAGGTGGCCACCAAGGTCAAGCTGCTACCCGGCTATTCGATCTCGTGGTCCGGGCAATTCGAATACCTGGAGCGCGCGACCGCGCGCCTGAAGCTCGTCGTGCCGTTCACGCTGATGATCGTGTTCGTTCTCCTCTACCTCACGTTCCGGCGTTTCGACGAAGCGCTCCTCATCATGGCGACACTGCCGTTCGCGCTGGTCGGCGGCATCTGGCTCTTGTGGCTCCTCGGGCACAACGTGTCCGTCGCGAGCGGCGTCGGCTTTATTGCGCTTGCCGGCGTGGCGGCGGAATTCGGCGTCATCATGCTGCTGTATCTGAAGCAGGCGTGGGACGCGCGCGTCGCCGCCGGCCATCCGACTCTTGCCGACCTCGAGGATGCAATCCGTGAAGGCGCCGTACTGCGCGTGCGGCCGAAAGCGATGACGGTGGCGGTGATCTTCGCGGGGCTGCTGCCGATCATGGTGTCGCACGGCACCGGCTCGGAAGTGATGCAACGGATCGCAGCACCGATGGTCGGCGGCATGATCACCGCGCCGCTCCTGTCGATGCTCGTGATTCCGGCCGTGTACCTGCTGCTGCGGCGGCGCCGACTCGCCGTCGATGCGCAGCGCGGCGCGACGGCAGCTACCCTCACGCCGCAGCACTAGAACATTTCCCAGAATGAGGCGAGCGGCCCCTGGTGCGCGAAGGTCCGCCGCGCCCCGAGATCGTACATGGACGTACCACGAGGGGCGAGCGACGGCACGACAAAGCCATCGGATCGCGAAGCCTGTTTTGAGATAGCCTGGTCCTAACTGACAAGTGCAACATTTTGGTCATTTGCGACGTGAACGTTTCCTTCAGGCGTGCGAAGTTTCGCAAGCCCGCTGTAGCGTATCGGCTGCAGTTGCATGAGTCGATCCGATTCCTTCAAAGGTCAAAGATGCGTTTGTTGACGACGTTATTGCTGCTTCAATTGCTCGTCGCCGCCACCTCCTCCGGATGGGCTCAAAGTGGTGAAACGGACCGGGTGATCGAGCTGAAAGGCGGCGAGCGCGTCGTAGTGCGCGCCGATGGCTCGATGAGTCACTACGACGGGTCGGGTAAGTCGATAGTCATGTCCGAAGGTGCCGTAATGATCGCCAAGGACGGTGGCCGAATCGTGATGAAGAGCCAGGCCCTGTGGCGGGAAATCCTTGAGCTGGCGGCCACCGGTTACGCGCAAGCGACTACGGGGGCGATCAAGAAAACCAGCCCCGACAAGCGGTCAATCGCGCTCAGGGATGGTGGGCGCATCGTGTTGGGGAGCGGCGGCGCGATGGCGCATTACGATGCTGCGGGAAACCGTCAGGGTATGGCCGATGGCGAGGTCATGATTGCCAAGGATGGCAGCCGAATCCTGATGGTGAACGATTCACTGTGGAGGTCAGAGGTGAATCGAGACGCACCGAAACCGGCTCGGTGAGACTCGGAGGAGCATCCGGCGCTCCTGGCCGGTCCTGATCGATTGCCCGCGTCGGACCTGGTTCATGCGGCCGACCGGTGTGACCGCGCGAACTTCAGTAACACTGACCGAGCCACCAAATCGGCACATCGCATCGCAGTTCTACTTCACTTCGCCCGTCGGCAAGTAGCCCAAGCGGACTTCCTCGGCTGCGGGAAACAATGCGGGGCGCGCCATCTGCCCATGCCACGGCTGACGTTGTCCGAGACTGCCCTCGATCTGCCATCAACTACCTCGAACGTTGACGATGATCACCTCGATCGGGGCGTTGCAGGTGGAGGATTGCAGATCTGCAAACCTTGAGGGGTGACCACATGCATCGCCGACGCTTTCTTCAGGTCGCAGGATGCGGCCATCAACGATTATGCC
>JBDTNR010000235.1:0-5730 GCA_039933655.1 Betaproteobacteria bacterium
TTGCTGGTATCACCCGGAAAGTAGATGCGGGTGATCAGCTGCTTCAGCATGCCGCGCATGAAAATCGTCACGTTGATGTGCGGCGCCTGCAGGCCGCCGCCGGGCGCCGGCACCCGTCCGGGCTTGATCGTCGTGAAGCGGTAGCCGCCGTCCTCGCCGGTGGGCACACGGCCAAAACCGCGGAACGTCGGCTCGAGAGGCGCCGTGCCGGTGTCATCCGGATGCGCATAACGGCCGTGGCTGTTCGCCTGCCAGATTTCGACGAGCGCATCATTCACGGCCTTGCCGTCGCCGTCGGTGACGCGGCCGGCGATGGTGATCGGTTCGCCGGCGACACCAACTGCTGCGAGGTTGTCGCAGATGAGCCACGTCATCCCGATGTGCAGGTACGGTCCGACGGTTTGCGACGCGGTGGTCTCGAGGCTCATGATCGTCCCTGGCGTCCGGCAGGAAGGTAGTTGTCCATCGGCGTCTCGTCGCGGCCGCGCAGCACGATGTCCCATTTGTAGCCGAGCGCCTGCTCGGGAATCGTCGTTTCCCAGTCGAAGGCCGAGACCAGCCGCCGCCGCGCGCGCTCATCCGGAATGCTCATGTACATCGGATCGAATTCGTGCAGCGGGTCACCGGGAAAATACATCTGCGTGACGAGTCTCGTCGCGAACGCCGGCCCGAACAGCGAGAAATGAATGTGGGCGGGGCGCCACGCGTTGTAGTGGTTGCGCCACGGGTATTCGCCCGGGCGGATGGTGACGAAACGATAGCGGCCTTCCGCGTCGGTCAACGTGCGCCCGCAGCCGGTGAAATTGGGGTCGGTGGGCGCGTTGTGACCATCGCGCTGGTGCGGATAGCGCCCGGCGGCGTTGGCCTGCCAGATTTCCACCAGCGTATTGGCCACCGGCTTCGCGTTGGCGTCGAGCACGCGTCCGGAGACGACGATCCGTTCGCCGATCGGCGCGGCGGCGTGCTGCCTTGTCAGGTCGAAGTCGTTGGCCTCGATGAGGTCGTAGCCGAACACGGGGCCCGTCACTTCCGACAGCGTCGTCGGCAGCAGCACGAGCGGCTGCAGCGGCGAACGCTTGACCGTCGACGCGTACGGCGGATAGAGGTATTCGGGCTGCGTGCCGGGGTTGGGCTTGCGGTAACCGGGCAGCGCCGCGGTCGTGGGGTTCTGCGGACCTGTGGTCATGGGATCTCTCCGGGCGCCAGCGGCGCGTTTTAGACGCGTTCGATGACGACAGCGATGCCCTGCCCGACGCCGATGCACATCGTGGCGAGCGCGTAGCGGCCGCCGGTGCGCTGCAACTGGTACAGCGCGGTGGTGACGAGGCGGGCGCCGCTGGCGCCGAGCGGATGCCCGATCGCGATGGCGCCGCCGTTCGGGTTCACGTGCGGCGCGTCGTCGGGAAGCCCGAGATCCCGCGTGACGGCCAGCGCCTGCGCGGCGAACGCCTCGTTCAACTCGATGACGTCCATGTCGGCGATCTTCAAGCCCGCCAGCGCCAGCACCTTGCGCGTCGCGGGCGCCGGGCCGAAGCCCATGATGCGCGGCGCCACGCCCGCCACGGCGGCGGCGACGATGCGTGCGCGCGGCGTCAGGCCGAAGCGCTTCGCGGCGTCGGCGGAAGCGATCAGCACCGCCGCGGCGCCGTCATTGACGCCGGACGCATTGCCGGCGGTGACGGAGCCATCGGGGCGCACGATGCCCTTCAGTTTCGCCAGCGCTTCCGCCGTCGTCTCGCGCGGATGCTCGTCCTTCGTGACGACGACCGGGTCGCCCTTCTTCGGCGGGATCGTCACCGGGACGATTTCCTCCGCGAGCCGCCCGGTCGCGATCGCCGCCGCCGTGCCGGCCTGGCTGCGCAGCGCGAACGCATCCTGGTCGGCGCGCGACACCTTGAATTCGACGGCGACGTTCTCTGCCGTCTCGGGCATCGAGTCGATGCCGTATTTCGCCTTCATCAGCGGATTGACGAAACGCCAGCCGATCGTCGTGTCCTCGATCTTTGCGGCGCGCGAGAAGGCCGAGTCGGCCTTGGCGAGCACGAAGGGCGCGCGGGTCATGCTCTCGACGCCGCCGGCAATCATCAGCGACGTCTCGCCGCTTTTGATGGCACGGCTCGCGATGCCGATCGCGTCGAGGCTCGAGCCGCAGAGCCGGTTGATCGTGGCGCCGCCCACTTCCTGCGGGATGCCGGCAAGCAGCAGCGACATCCGCGCGACATTGCGGTTGTCCTCGCCGGCCTGGTTCGCGCAGCCGTAGAGCACGTCGTCGAGTACGGCCCAGTCCACACCGGCGTTGCGCTCCATCAGCGCCTTGATCGGCAGCGCCCCCAGGTCATCCGGGCGCACCGCCGACAACGCGCCGCCATAGCGGCCGAATGGGGTACGGACGGCATCGCAGATATAAGCTTCGTTCATGTATTCAGATTCCTTTTCACGCAGCATCGGCGACGGTGGTGCCGTCGCGCAGGGGCACGCCGGTCAGGCGTGCAAGTTCGGCAAACGACAGGCCGGGGACGATGTCGATGGCGACGAGTCCCACCGGCGTCACGTCGATCACGGCGAGGTCGGTATAAATGCGATTGACGCACGCAAGGCCCGTGACCGGGTACGTGCAGTCGGCGACGATCTTGCTTTCTCCGCTCTTGGTCTGGTGCTCCATCATCACATAGACGCTCCTGGCGCCGATCGCGAGATCCATCGCGCCGCCGACGGCGGGAATGGCGTCCTTGCCGCCCGTATGCCAGTTGGCGAGGTCGCCGGCGACCGACACCTGGAACGCGCCCAGCACGCAGCAGTCAAGATGGCCTCCACGCATCATCGCGAACGAATCCGCATGGTGGAAGTATGACGCGCCGGGCAACGCCGTCACCGGCTGCTTGCCGGCGTTGATGAGGTCAGGGTCTGCCTCGCCCGGTGCGGGCGCCGGCCCCATTCCGAGCAGGCCGTTCTCGGTGTGCAGGATGACTTCGCGATCCTTGGGCAGGTGGTTGGCCACCATGGTCGGCAGACCGATGCCCAGGTTGACGTAGGCGGCATTCGGAATGTCGCGCGCGACGCGCGCGGCCATTTGTTCCCGGGAGAAGCGATTCATGGGGACTCCTCAAGATGGAGAATCAGGCCGCGGCGCCGGGTGCCGCTGCGACCCTGGTGGCGAGCGGGATCTCGATGACGCGCTGGATGTAGATGCCGGGCGTGACGACGGCCTCTGGATCGAGGTCGCCCAGGTTCACGATCTCGCGCACCTGCGCGATCGCGCATTTGGCGGCGGCGGCCATGATCGGGCCGAAATTGCGCGCGGTCTTGCGATAGACGAGATTGCCCCAGCGGTCGCCGCGCAGCGCCTTGATCAGAGCGAAGTCTGCATGGATCGGAAACTCGAGCACAAAGTTGCGGCCGTCGATCACCCGCGTCTCCTTGCCGTCGGCGAGCAGTGTGCCGAAGCCCGTGGGCGTGAAGAACGCGCCGATGCCGGCGCCGGCGGCGCGGATGCGCTCGGCCAGGTTGCCCTGCGGTACCAGTTCAAGCTCGATCTCGCCTGCCCGGTACAGCGCGTCGAACACGTGCGAATCAGTCTGGCGCGGAAACGAACAGACGATCTTGCGAACCCGCCGGGCCTTCAGCAGCGCGGCGAGGCCGATGTCGCCGTTGCCGGCGTTGTTGTTGACGATCGTGAGCTCGCGCGCGCCGCGATCGATCAGCGCATCGATCAGCTCGGACGGCATGCCGGCCGTGCCGAAGCCGCCGATCATCACGGTGGCGCCGTCGTGGATGTCGGCCACGGCGGCCGCCGCGGAAGGGACGATCTTGTTGATCATGGCGGGAACCTGTCGGTCGGTCTCATGGCGTCTTCAATCATCGAATGGCAGGCCGACGTAGTTTTCCGCGAGGCCCGTTGCCGCCGCCTTCGAGCTGACGACATAGTCGAGCTGCGACCGCTGCAGACGGTGGCCGAAGCCGTCGTCGGCGGGAAACCGGTGCAGCATCGACGTCATCCACCACGAGAAGTGCTCGGCGCGCCAGATGCGCTTGAGGCACGTTTGCGAGTAGGCGGCCAGCAGGTCCTCGCGGCCGTCGGCGTAGAACGCAGCGAGCGCGCGCGCGAGCGTCCGCACGTCGGCGACCGCGAGGTTCATGCCCTTAGCACCCGTCGGCGGCACGATATGCGCGGCGTCGCCGGCGAGGAACAGGCGCCCATGCTGCATCGGCTCGGTGACGAAGCTGCGCATGCCGGTGACGCCTTTTTCGAGCACCGGCCCCTCGATCAGCTTCCAGCCGTCGCCGGTTTCGAGACGGGTGTGCAGCTCATCCCAAATCCTCGTGTCCGGCCAGCCCGCGATGTCTTCGTCGGGCGCGACCTGCAGGTAGAGCCGCGTGATTTCCGGCGAACGCATGCTGTAGAGCGCGAAGCCGCGGTCGTGATACGCGTAGATGAGTTCCTCGTGCGTCGGCGGTGCCTTGGCGAGGATGCCCAGCCACGCGAACGGGTACACGCGCTCGAAGATCGACAACACGCCGGCGGGGACGGCCTGCCGGCTGACGCCGTGAAAACCGTCGCAGCCGGCGATGACGTCGCAATCGAGTTGCACGCTCTCTCCGCCATGCACGTAGCGGATCGACGGCTGCGTCGTCTCGATGCCATGCAGCGCGACCTGGTCGACGTCGAACAGGAGCGTACCGCCGTGGCTAAGCCGCGCGCGGATCAGGTCCTTTACCACTTCCTGCTGGCCGTAGACGACGATGGAGCGCCCGCCGGTGAGGGTGGTCATGTCGATCCGGTGGCCGCGGCCGCCGAAGCGCAGCTCGATACCGTGGTGCGTGAGGCCCTCGCGTTGCAAGCGGTCGCCGACGCCGGACTCGACGAGAAGATCGACGGTGCCCTGTTCCAGTACACCGGCGCGGACGCGTTGCTCGACGTAGTCGCGGTCACGGCTTTCGAGGACAACCGACGCGATCCCCGCGCGGTGCAGCAGGTGCGACAGCATGAGCCCGGCCGGACCGGCGCCGACGATCCCTACCTGCGTGCGTCGCCGCATCATCGTCCGGCCTGCTCTGTCGTGACCGGCGGCAGCGCCGAGATCGCGAGCACGCAGCCGCGCATGTGGAGTCGCGTGCCAGCTTCGCTGCGGTTCAGCTCGGCGCCGGCCGGCGTGTTCGTGCCACCTACGGCGGGCTCGCGAGCGCCGGGCGGGCTCGTGTCGTTCAATGCCAGTACCGATGTCATGCCGCCTCGCTCAGCGCATTCGGGATGGTCACCATGTTACCGGTGCGCGCAGCTTCCGCGATTGCTTCGGTGACACGCAGGTTCATGAGTCCGTCGCGGACGCTAACGAGCGGCCGTGTCTCGCCGCGAATCAGCGCGCAGAAGTGCATGAGCTGCGCGACGAGCGGATCGGAGCGGTCGACGGCGGCGACCTCCGCCGGCATCGCCTTCCACCACGACCGGTCAGAGTCGCGCTCGTAGCGCTTTACGCGCATGGTCGGGACCGACAGCGAGCCGCGGGTGCCGACGATCACGTAGCAGTCCTCGTCCGGATACGTCGCGTAGCTCGTGTTCTCCCGCGACGTCTGCTCCCAGCTGCGCGCCGACGCGGCGGTATCGGACAGCAGGAAATTGCCGAGCGCGCCGTTGGCAAAGCGCAGGTTGATCGCGACCGTGTCTTCGACGGCAAAGCTGCGCGTCGCGTTGGACGCGAATGCCTGCACGGCGACGATCTCGCCGCACAGCGA
>JBDTNR010000236.1:0-5724 GCA_039933655.1 Betaproteobacteria bacterium
GGGGCGCCATCGACGTCCTCGTCAATTCCGCCGGCGCCGCCCGGCGCTACGCTCCGTCCGACCTCTCGGCGCAGGCGTGGCGCGACGCGATGGACGCGAAGTTCTTCAGCTACATCCATCCGACCGACATCGTCGTCAAGCAGATGGCGGCGCGCGGACACGGCGCGATCGTCAACATCATTGGCTCCGGCGGCAAGGTGGCGAGCCCCGTTCACCTGCCGGGCGGCGCGGCCAATGCGGCGCTGATGCTGGCGACCACGGGCCTCGCGGCGGCGTATGGCCCGTCAGGCGTGCGCATCAACGGCATCAACCCCGGCGGCACGCTGACGAGCCGCGTGGAGGAGGGTCTCGCGGTGGAATCGCGGATGACGGGCACGCCGGCAGCCGAGCTGCTCGCGCTTGCGCAGGAGAAGATTCCGTTGCGGCGACTGGGCACGCCGGAGGAGGTGGCGCAGGTCGCGCTTTTCCTGGCGTCGCCGGCGGCGAGCTATGTCACCGGCGCCATCATCCCGATGGACGGCGGGGCCAACGCCGTCATCTGACTCAGCAATCGGCCGCTGGATCAGCGGCGGCGCTCGCGGACGAACCATGTGGCCGCGGCGCCGAGCGCCGCACTCCCCGCCAGCAGCCACAGCGCATGGTCCCACGCGTGCGCGGCGTCGCCCGCGCCGCGGCCACGATCGAGCACCGCACCCACCAGCGGCTGCAGGATTCCCGCGCCGAGGAAGATACCGAGATTCACCACGGAGGTCGCCATGCCGGAATGCTCGGGCCGGTTGACTTCCTTCGCGACCGCCCACGACAGCGTGAAGCCCGGGATCAGCAACCCCATGTAGAACGACCAAGCAAGCGTGGCGGGCAGCGGCCATGCCGCATGCGTGAGCCATGGCAGCCACGACAGTGCATAGAGCAGCGTGCACGCGCGCATCAGGCCCCGGCGGCTGCCCAACCGGTCGGACAGCACGCCGATGCCGACCGCGCCGAACGCGACGCCGAGCAGCAGCAGGCTCGCGTGCTGCGCGGCGACGACCCGCGACATGCCGTAGACGTCGACGAGAAACGGGACCGCCCACAGGCCGGCGAACGCGAGATAGCTGCCGCCGATGCCGAAGTTGACGAAGAACCCCGGCCAGGTCGCGCCATTGACGAGCACCTGGGATAGCGCGCGCGACCAGTGCTCACCCGCCACCCTTGCGTTTGCCTGCGGATTGACCGGCGCAAAGCCCAGGTCCTGCGGGCGATCGCGCACGAGGAACCACGTGGCGATGCCGAGTGCGAGCGACAGCACCGCGAGCCCGACGAACACGCTGCGCCACGACGTCTGCGTGACCACCCATGCGAGCGGCGCGCCGGCGACCACCGCGCCCGTGTTGCCGGCGAACATCGTGATGCCGTTGAGTGTCGCGAAGCGATTGGCCGGGAACCAGACGGCGCTGACCTTCAGGATCGCGATGAACGCGACTGATACGCCGATGCCGACCAGCGTGCGGCCCGCCGCCGCGATCTCCCAGCTTGGCGCGAGCGCGAACGCGAGCGAACCCGCGCCGGCGATCAGCGAGCCGACGGCCAGGATGCGGCGCGGGCCCAGCGTGTCGGCGAGCACGCCGACCGGGATCTGCAGCAGCGTATAGACGTAAAAGTAGGTCGCGGCCAGCGTGCCGAGCGTGGCCGCATTGATCGCGAACGCGCGTGTCAGCTCGCCCGCGATCGCCGCAGGCGCCGTGCGGTGGAAGAACGACAGCACGAAGCTCAGCAGCACGATGCCGAACACGACGCGGCGCGCACGCACGAAGTGCGCATGACGGGTGCCGTTGGCATGATGCGGCATCCGCTATTCTAGCCTTCGCTACAATGCGCGAATGCCCTACCGCGACCTCCGCGATTTCCTGGCCCAGCTCGAAGCGCGCGGCGAGCTGAAGCGTGTCGTTGTGCCGGTCGATCCGTATCTGGAGATGACGGAACTCTGTGACCGCGTCCTCAAGGCTGGCGGTCCGGCGCTGCTGTTCGAGCATCCGAAAGGCGATTTTCGCGGTCCCGACGGCAGGTCGATCCCGGTGCTCGGCAATCTCTTCGGCACGCCGCAGCGCGTTGCGCGCGCCATGGGTGTTGCGGGCGACGACTGGCGCGAAGCGCTGCGCGAGATCGGCCGGCTGCTCGCGTTTCTCAAGGAGCCGGAGCCGCCGAAAAGCCTGAAGGACGCGTGGCAGACGACGCGGCCGGTGTTCATGAAGGTGCTCGACATGGCGCCGAAGGAGCGCGGTTCCGGACCGTGCCAGGACGTGGTCTGGGAGGCCGCCGACGTCGACCTCGCCCGGCTGCCGGTCCAGACCTGCTGGCCCGGCGACGTCGGTCCGTTGATCACCTGGGGCCTGACCGTCACGCGCGGCCCGCACAAGCAACGGCAGAACCTCGGCATCTACCGACAGCAGGTGATCGCCCGCAACAAGGTCATCATGCGCTGGCTTAGCACGAGGGGCGGCGCGCTCGACTTTCGCGACCACGCGCTCGCGCGCCCGGGCATGCCGTTCCCGATAGCCGTCGCGCTCGGCGCCGATCCCGCAACGATCCTGGGGGCGGTGACGCCGGTGCCGGATTCGCTGTCGGAGTACCAGTTCGCGGGCCTGCTGCGCGGGGGGCGTACGGAAATCGTCAAGTGTCTGTCGCACGACCTGCAGGTGCCGGCCACCGCCGAAATCGTCCTCGAAGGCTTCATCCGGCCCGACGCGGCCGATGCCACCGGCTACGAAACCGCCGCCGAAGGGCCCTACGGCGACCATACCGGCTACTACAACGAGGTCGAGCGCTTTCCGGTGCTGACAATCGAGCGCATCACGATGCGCCGCGATCCGATCTACCACTCGACGTATACGGGCAAGCCGCCGGACGAGCCGGCCGTGCTCGGCGTCGCGCTGAACGAAGTGTTCGTCCCGCTGCTGCAGAAGCAGTTTCCGGAGATCTCCGACTTCTACCTGCCGCCGGAGGGCTGCTCGTACCGCCTCGCGATCGTGTCGATGAAAAAGCAGTATCCGGGACACGCGAAGCGCGTGATGTTCGGCATCTGGAGCTTCCTGCGCCAGTTCATGTACACGAAGTTCATCATCGTCACCGACGACGACGTCGACATCCGCGACTGGAAGGAAGTGGTGTGGGCGCTGACGACGCGCGTCGATCCGGCGCGCGACACACTGCTCGTCGAATCCACGCCGATCGACTATCTCGACTTCGCGTCACCCGTGGCCGGACTCGGCAGCAAGATGGGGATCGACGCCACCAACAAGTGGCCCGGCGAGACGACGCGCGAGTGGGGACGTCCGATCGCGATGGACGAAGGCGTCAGGGCGCGCGTCGACGTGCTGTATCGCGGGCTGGGGCTCTAGATCGAAGCAGTCGCTAGCGTGCGCGCCAGGCGCGAAACAGGCGCATCCCCATGGCGAAGATCGACAGCGTCCGCAGCACGCCGCGCAGGCGCCCGACACCGGCCAGCGGCAAGGCGATGCCGATCAGCGTCGTGGCGATCGACCGCGACGACTTGCTGCGTTCGGCCGGTGCTGGCGGCGAGACGATTCGCCGCGCGGCATGCCAGGCGAGCATCGCCTGCATCCGTTGCAGGTCCGACTGCGCGATCAGTCGCGCCTTGCGCTCGGCGAGTTCGGCGGCAGCGTTCATGGCGATGGCCGGTTCAGGGTGCGCGCCAGCGTCGCGCGGTCCTTCTCGAGCTCGGCCACGGTGGCGGCGAACGCCGTCGGCGCGGTGTTCGAGATCTCCGCGCGGCGCCACAACAGTACGGCGCCGGCGATGGCGAACGCGATCGCGACGCCGACGATCGCGCCCAGGCGGTTCGTGTCCCAGAAGTAGACGATGACGGCGCCGGCGGCGAACAGCAGCGCGAAGAGCAGGCAGCCGATGCCGCCGAGCAACAGCGTCAGCTGCTGGGCCACGCGCCGGCGTTCCTCGGTGTATTCGACCGTCGCGAGTTCGAGACGCGTGCGCGCCAGGCCCAGCAGCGCGTCTGCGAGGCGCGCCAGCGCGCCTCGCAGCGTGTCCCGGTCCGCCGGTTCGCTCATCGTGTCGTTGTGGGAACGGTGAGGGTCAACGGCGATTCATCAGCAGGCCCACGGCGAAGCCGATGCCGGCCGCCACGCCGATGGCCTGCCACGGGTGGTCGTGAACGTAGTCGTCGGTCACGCGCGCCGCAGCCTTGGCGCGGTCGACGGCCTCGCCTTCGAGTTCCTGCAGCTTGAGCTTGGCAGACAGCAGGCGCGCTTCGACCTGCGAGCGGAGGTCGCGTGCCCGGTCGCCGGATTCCTTGGCGGCCTTGTCGAGCAGCGTTTCGGCTTCGGAGAGCACGGAGGAGAATTCATCGACGAGCTTGTCGCGGACGTTATCGGCACTCATGATCGATCCTAGGGTAAGTGATGGGATAAGCGCGTTGCCGCGCAACGCGGATTCCCATTATAGCGACGGACTTGCGGCTGCGTCGCTTGCTGCTTCGGCGCTGGTAGAGGTGAGCGTCCACTAACCGGGGCCACGACGCTGCGACGGGGATAGTCGTACGCGCTGCTGCGGTAAAGGACCATCCGTCAGGCCCGGATACCGCGGCCGTCGCGGCCCGGCGCTATCCGTCCCCCGGGTATTGACGGGAGGCTCCCCGGGCCGCATCTTTGATCCCACGGGCGCCGACGTGCGGCGCGCATCTTATGGAGAAGTGGCCGTGGCCGATTTCCCCGCACCGCAGTCCGCGCCCAGCAGTTCCACCGTCCCCGTCACCGCGGGGGTCCTGGCTTACGCGCTGTTCGGCCTCGCCGCGATCCTCGCCATCGCATCGTCCGGCTTGCCGCTCGTCGCGCCCCTGACGGGGATCCTGGGCATCGTCGGTGTGATCGTCTGCTACGTGAAAAAGGACGAGGCGGCCGGCACCTGGGTGGCGTCGCACTTCACGTGGCTGATCCGCACGTTCTGGTGGTCGCTCCTGTGGGCCGTTATCGGCTGGATCGTGCTGCTGGCGCTCGGCCTGATCCTCGTCGGCATCCCGATCGCGTTCGGGATCTGGCTGGTGGCCGGAATCTGGGTCGTCTACCGCGTGGTGCGCGGCTACCTGCTGTTCAAGGACAGCAACGCGATTCCCGGCGTCTGACGAACGACCTCGCGCGGCCGGGCCGCTCGACCAGGCGGGCGCAGTAGTTCGAAGCGCGCGGCACCGCGGTGCCGCGCGCCGGGAGTCGCGCTTCGAGCAGCTTAGCGATGCAGCGCCGAATCCCAGTGCCCGGCTTCGCGGTAGACCCACTGCACGAGATAGTCGAGCGCAGTTGATCCACGCGCGGCGTTCGGGTGGTTGATGATCGCCACGACGATGAAGCGGCGTCCCTCGGCGTCGATCACATAGCCGGCGAGCGCGCGCACGCCTTCGAGCGATCCCGTCTTCAGCAACGCCTGGCCGGCCACGGAGCCGTCGCGAAAGCGCTTCTGCACGGTGCCGTCCATCGCCGCCACCGCAAGCGAACTCGCGAATTCCTCGCGCACGGGGCTCGCGTCGGCGGAGGCGAGCAGGCGCGCCAGTCCGCCGGCGGTGATCCGCTCGCGCCGCGACAGGCCCGATCCGTTCTCGAGCACGAGCCCGTTCAGCACGAGCTTCTTTTCCTTGAGCCATGCGGCCACGACGTCCGCCGCCAGCGCGGGCGTGGCCGGCGGCGGATGGCGCGTCGTCGCCAGCGTCAGGAAGATCTG
>JBDTNR010000237.1:0-5722 GCA_039933655.1 Betaproteobacteria bacterium
CGTGGATGGGTGCGCTCGAGGACAACCTCGACGTGCTCAACAAGACGGACGACGAGGCCGGCGAATGGGGTCGGGCCGCCACGCGCGACCTTATCCGCTCACGGATCAAGGTGAAGAGCCTGAATTTCATGCGGGGCCGCACGTTCATCAACAAGTTCCTCGTGATCGACGAGGCGCAGAACCTGACACCCAAGCAGATGAAGACGCTGATCACGCGCGCCGGACCGGGGACCAAGGTGGTCTGCCTCGGCAACATCGCGCAGATCGATACGCCGTACCTGACCGAAGGCAGCTCCGGCCTCACGTACGTAGTCGACCGGTTCAAGGGCTGGTCGCATTCCGGCCACGTCACGCTGCAGCGCGGCGAGCGTTCCCGCCTGGCCGACCACGCGGCCGAAGTGCTGTAAGCGACGCGCGGCGCGAGCCGCCGAAAGAATGTTTCGCGCGGGCCGGCACGCCCCCGGTTTACAATCACATCCGCACGGACCGCACCGGACCCGCCATCCGGCGCGTTCGTCGCCCGACCAGAACTTGACGCCGCGCATGGATCCATTGCAATCCCTCGAACACGCGGTCAAAGCAGCGCACAGCGTACCGGCACGGGTGCGCGCGCTCAACGGATTATCGACGGAACTCGCACGCACAGGTGACGCGAAGCGCGCCTTCGCGTTCGCCCAGGAAGCGCGCGAACTGGCGACGCAGAGCGGCGACCGGCAGCTCGACGCGGAGACGCGACACGCGATGGGGCGCTGCCACTTCTACCTGGCCGACTTCATGCCGGCGCTCGAATACCTGCTGGAGGGCGCGCAGATCTACCAGGATTGCGGTGACCAGTCCGGCGCGGCGACCGCCTTCGCCGGTGTCGGCCTGTGCCAGCACCGGCTCGGCGCGAACGACGATGCGGTTGCGTCGATGCTGCGCGCGCTCGAGATCGCGCGCGCGGAGAAGCTCGAGACGCTCGAAATCAACATCTACAATTCGCTCGGTTCGGCGCTGATCGCCGCGGGCCGCCACGACGAAGCCACGCGGTACCTCGCCGCCGGCGTCGAACTCGCGCAAGCGACCGACAATGGCAACCAGCTGACGAAGTTGCTGCTGAACCAGTCGCTGCTCACCAAGCAGCGCGGCGACACGCGCGCCGCTGCCGATGCAGCGGAGGCGCAGGGCATCTATGCGCAGGGCCTGGCGCAGGCAACGCGGGCGCTGGCGATCGCCCGCGAGCTCGGCAACCCGTACGACGAAGCGCACTGTCTCGGGCAGACGGGCACGATGTTGCGCCTGCTGCATAGCCACGCCGAGGCGGACGTCATCCTCCGGCAGACGCTGGAACTCGGACGCGAGTTGAACGATCCGCACCTGCAGGCGGAGGCGCTGGTAGAGCGTGGCGCGTGCCTCGTCGCGCAAGGGCAGTTCGCCGAGGCGCAGCAATGCCTGACCGAAGCCATCGTGCTCGCGCGGCGTATTTCCGCCCGCTCGGTGCTGGCGGAGGCCTGCGAGACGCTGTCGAGAGTGTTCGAGAACGCCGGCGATTTCCAGAGCGCGCTGGCGATGTACAAGGAGTTCCATTCGGTGCGCGAGGCGGAACTCGCGGCCTCGCGCAAGCACGCGGCCACCGCGGCGCAGTTGTGGCTGGACTTCCAGGATGCGTCCCGTCGCGCGTCGCAATATCGCGAGCGCGCCGAAACACTCGCCGCCGACCATGCCGCGCTAACGCAGAAGGCCAAGGCGCTGACCGAAGTGTCGCAGCAGGACCCGCTGACCGGGCTTCTCAACCGGCGCGGACTCGATGCACGGCTGGGCTCGCTGCTGGCCGCGAGCGACGCCGCCCTGATGCCTCTGACGATCGCACTGATCGACGTCGACCTGTTCAAACGGATCAACGACACGTTCTCGCATACCGTCGGCGACGCGGTGCTGCGTCGTGTGGCCGCCGTCATTCGCGCGCACTGTCGGCAGGAGGATCTGCCGGTGCGCTACGGCGGCGACGAGTTCCTCGTCGTGCTGGCGGGCATCGATCTGCCCACCGGCACGAAGGTGTTGCAGCGGTTGAAGCGCGCCAACGACGCCGTGGCCTGGAGCGCCGCCACGCCGGGGCTCAAGGTGACGTTGTCGATCGGGATCGCCGCGCGGCCGCCGCGTGGCACGGTGGCGGCGACGATTGCCGCCGCCGATGCGGCCCTCTACGACGCCAAGAGCGCGGGACGCGACAGGATCTCCGCCAAGCGTTAGGTGTCGCCGGACACGCCGTCGCCGGCGGCCGCCTCGCGCAGCATGTCGGCGAGCGTCTGCTGCAGCGGAATTCGCTGCAGCGGGCCGATCACGCTTTCGAGCCGCACGTTGGACCCCACGATGCGCTGCGGTTCGCCCGCGCGAACGAACTGCGGATTCACGCGCACCTCGATGCGGCGTCCGGCGACGCCTTCGAGCATCGTCACGAGTGCGCGCACGGCAGTGCCGCTGCCCGAGCACAGGTTGAAGGTGCCGCCGACAGCGGCGGGCGACTCGAGCAGCCGCCGATACGCGTCGACGACGGTGCGCACGTCGAGGAAGTCGCGTTCGACGTCGACATTGCCGAGTTCGATGATGGCCGCCCCCTCGGCGAAGTGACGCACGATCTTCGGCACGAGGTAGGGTTCGCGCTGGCCCGGCCCCGTGTAGTTGAACGGACGCACGACGATGATCGGCAGCGCGCGCGCGAAGATCCGTGCCATCTGCTCCATCGCGAACTTGCTTACCGCATAGTGCGTCGCCGGCGCCACGGGCGCCGTCTCGACGAGGCCGTCGGCCGCGACGCTGCCGTAGACGGTGCCGGTGCTTGGCAGCAGGACTCCGCTGCGACCGCAGCCGGCGCTCGCCAGCGCTTCCAGCAGCACCAGCGTGCCGTTCAGGTTCACCCTGTAGATCGCATCGGCCTGCGCGTGGCCGGGAAAGGCGATGGCGGCGAGGTGCACGGCCAGGTCCGGCGCAGCAGCGCGCACCGCGGCGGTCATCGCTGCCGCGTCGAGGAGATCGGCATGGATCTCCACCGCATGACCGGCGAGTCGCTCGCCCGCGCGCTCGGTCAGCCCGAAGACGCGATAGCCGTGCGCATGGAGGTGGGCGCACAGGTGCCGGCCGGTGAATCCGGCGGCGCCGGTGACCAGCACGCGCTCAGAACGAGACACCGCGATCGACGCGCGAAATATCGGCCTCGACCATCGCCCGGCACAGCGACTCGAGCGACGTGGTGGTCTGCCAGCCGAGCGCGGCCCTGGCCTTGGCGGGATTGCCAAGCAGCAGCTCGACTTCGGCGGGACGATAGAAGGCTGGATTGACACGCACGCGAACCGCGCCCGATCCGGCATCGACGCCGGTCTCGTCCACACCGCGACCGTGCCACTCGATGGTCGTGCCGGCGGCGGCGAACGCCAGTTCGACGAAACGGCGCACCGTATGCGTCTGGCCGGTGGCGAGCACGAACGTGTCGGGTTCGGTGTGCTGCAGCATCCGCCACATGCCGTCAACGTATTCGCGCGCGTATCCCCAGTCGCGCTGCGCGTCGAGGTTGCCGAGTTCGAGCACCTGCTGCCGGCCGCGGGCGATGCACGCGACGGCATTGGTCACCTTGCGGGTGACGAACTCGCGACCGCGTAACGGCGACTCGTGGTTGAAGAGGATGCCGCTGGCGCCGAAGATGCCGAACGATTCGCGGTAATTGACCGTCATCCAGTGCGCGTACAGCTTGGCCGCGCCGTACGGACTGCGCGGATAGAACGGCGTCGACTCGTCCTGCGGTGTGGCCTGGACGCGGCCGAACATCTCGGACGTGCTCGCCTGGTAGAAGCGGATCTTCGGGTCGAGGATGCGGATTCCCTCGAGCAGGTTGACGACACCCATGCCGGTCGTCAGCCCCGTGTTGACCGGCTGGTCGAACGACACGGCGACGAAGCTCTGTGCGGCGAGGTTGTATACCTCATCCGGTTCCGCCTTCTGCAACAGTCGCACGCCGGAACCGAAATCGGTCAGGTCGAACTCGGTCAGGTGCAGCCGCTCGTGCTGTGCGATGCCCAACTCCTCGATGCGCCAGAAGTTCACCGAGCTGCCGCGGCGGAACGTGCCGAAGACGCGATAGCCGCGGTCGAGCAGGAATTGCGCAAGATAAGCGCCGTCCTGCCCGGTGATGCCGGTGACGACGGCGGTGCGGGGTGCGGGAGTGGTCATCGAGGGAAACGGTTGTGGTTGGCAGGACTGCGGCTGCGTGACGCGTGGCGGCGCGAGGCGACGGCGATCAATAACTGCCCGGGGACGCGAAATTCTCGAACCGCGTGTGCTCGCCCATGAAGGTGAGCCGGATCGTCCCGATGGGGCCGTTGCGCTGCTTGGCGATGATGATCTCGGCCGTGCCCTTCTCCTGCGTGTCGGGGTTGTAGACCTCGTCGCGATAGATGAACAGGATCACGTCCGCATCCTGCTCGATCGCGCCCGATTCGCGCAGGTCCGACATCACGGGTCGCTTGTTGGGCCGCTGCTCAAGCGAGCGGTTCAGCTGCGACAGTGCCATCACCGGCACCTTCAACTCCTTCGCCAGCGACTTCATCGACCGCGAGATCTCGGAGATCTCGGTCGCACGATTCTCACCCACCGACTGCGCCTGCATCAGCTGCAGGTAGTCGACGATCACGAGGCCCAGCTGCCCGTACTGCTTTTGCAGCCGCCGCGCGCGCGAGCGCACCTCGATGGCGTTGAGCGACGGCGTCTCGTCGATGAGAATCGGCGCTTCCGACAGCTTGCCCAGCGCACTCGACAGGCGTTCCCAGTCGTCGGGGCCCAAGCGTCCTGTCCGCAATTTCGTCTGGTCGAGCTTGCCGACGGATCCGATCATCCGCATCGCGAGCTGCGACGCGCCCATTTCCATCGAGAACACGACGACCGGCTTCTTGAGCTCGAGCGCCACGTGTTCACCGATGTTGACAGCGAGCGAGCTCTTGCCCATCGACGGCCGCCCGGCGACGATGACGAGGTCGCCCGGCTGCAGGCCCGACGTCATCCGGTCGAGATCGGTGTAGCCGGTGGCGATGCCGGTGACATCGGATGGGTCGTCGCGGTTGTACAGCGTCTCGATGCGGTCGACGACGTCGACGAGCAGGTCCTTCAGCAGCGCGAATGTGCGCTGTCCGCGCGAGCCCTGCTCGGCGATGTGCAGCACCTTGGCCTCGGCCTCGTCGAGGACGCTTTTCGCGTTGCGGCCGAGCGGGTTGAACGCGGACTCGGCGATCTCGCCGGCGGTGGCCGCGAGCTGCCGCAGGATCGAGCGCTCGCGGACGATGTCGGCGTAGTGGCGGATGTTGGCCGAAGTGGGAACGTTCTGCACCAGCGCGCCCAGGTACGAAAGGCCGCCGACGTAGTCGAGCTTCTGGACGGAGGCCAGCGCTTCCGACAGCGTGACCACGTCCACTGGCTTGCCTTCGCTGCCCAGCGCGGTGATGTGCCGGTAGATGACGCGGTGCGCGTCGCTGTAGAAATCGTCGCCGCTGACGATGTCGCCGATGCGATCCGCGGCCTCATTGTCGAGCAGCAGCCCGCCCAGGATCGACTGCTCCGCCTCCAGCGAATGGGGCGGGAGCTTCAGCGCATCGACTTGGGGATCGTCAGGCATGGGAGGGAACCGGCGGCAACCGTCTATTTTACTGGTTCGTCGGCGGAATCTGTGGGTAGCTATTGATCGTGGCGTACGGTCTTGTCA
>JBDTNR010000238.1:0-5674 GCA_039933655.1 Betaproteobacteria bacterium
CGCGCTCGAAGCGGCCGACGAGCTCGGTGGCGAAATGCTGCGCATCGGCTGCCGACCCGCCGTTGCCGCAGGCCAGGATCTTGCCGTCGGCCAGCAGGCATTCGGTCATCACGCCACCGGCGCGCGCGATCTCCGGCGCGAGTCCGTCCACGGCGTCGAGTTTGAGGCGGGCGCTATCCTCGAAATGCTCGCGAATGCGTTTGATGTAGTCGGTCATGGGCTTGTCGGGGATTCTAGCAGGGCGCGGCAGGACGCCGCCGTTGGGCGCGCTCGAAGCGCGCGCTCCGGTCAGGCTTCGAGGATATCGCGCTCCCATTCGATGCTTGCAGGGTCGAGTGCGTCCAGCAGCACCGCATCGAATCGGCATGGCGGCTCGCGTCCGAGTTGCGCCAGGTAGGCTTGCGCCGCCGCCACGAGCCGTGTCCGCTTGGCGGCCGTGATGCTCGCGGCCGCCCCGCCGTAGCCCGACCGTGCACGCAGACGAACCTCGACGAAAACCAGCGTGTCGCGGTCGCGCACGATCAGGTCGATCTCGCCCTGTCGCGTGCGAAAGTTGCGCGCGACGAGCACGAGGCCGCGGGCGATCAGGAAGTCGGCGGCGAGCGCCTCGGCGCGAGCGCCTCGCTGCGCACGGACGGGTTTGGACGGCGCCTCAGCGGGGGCCATCGAGCGGCATCAGCTGGCCGGCGCGAAACACGGCGAAGCGGCCCTCGCGGGCGAACTGCCGGCCCTCGACGAGCGTCACCAGTCCGGTCGCGCCGTCGAGCGTGAAGCGCTCGGGTGCGCCGTCGCGAAACGACTGCGCGACGCGGAACGCGTCGAGACCGAGCGCGTAAAGCCGCGTCAGCGCGGCGCTCCCGAACTCGCGCTTCGGCAACGTCGCGAACTGCGGCGCAGCTGGATCGATGATCCATGGAATCTCGGTGAGCATGAGCCCGTCCAAATCGCGGACGATCGCCTGCGACTCGCGCTCGAACACGAGGCCGCTCGCGTAGGACGCCACGGTGCCGAGGTACGGCTTGGCGAGCGCGGCCTTGCTGCCGTCGAGCGCCAGCAACGCCGCGTCGGGCGGCTTTCTGGCGATATCACGGCGCATCGCCGTCATGGCTTCCGGCGTGCCGTCGAAACGATAGACGCCGGGCACACCGCCGCCGATCATCGTCCATTCGCTGGCGAACGCGCCGGCGAAGCGTTTCATCAACGCCGTCTCGGCGCCGATGACGACCACGTTGGGCAGGGCGCCGGGCGCGGCGCCATGAGGTGCGTCGACACGGATGCGCCGCGCGATCAGCCGCGCGTCGCTGTCGATCGACAGCGCGAACGTGTAGAGCTTCGGCGGTGCTGTGGCGCCGTCGTCGAGCTGGTTGAGCGCGATCGTGTATGGCAGCTCGAGCGTCATCGCGGCGACGACGCGCAGGTCGTCGCGAGTGAGGGGGCCGACGATGACGCTGGCGCCGGCCGCCTGCGCCGCCTCGAAGGCCGGCAGCACGCCGTCTTCGCCGTGCGTGAACACCTTGGTCAGCGCGCTGGTGCCGGCGGCGTCGGCGGCCGCAAGGAATCCCGCGCGCACGGCGTCGGCGGCGCGCGCGAACGCGGGAACGTCGAGCGGCAGGATGAGTGCGATGATCGGCGGACCCTCGAGGGCCGGGACTGCCTCCATGGCCACGGCGCCCGGCATCGAAGGCGCGCGGACCGGCGCTGTGGAAGCGGGCGCGACCTCGGGCTCCTCCATCCGCGGTCGCGGTGGCGCGTCGGGGGGCGCGATCACCAATGGCGCCGTGACGGCCGGCGGCGGCGCGGGTGTCGTCGCCGCCGGCGCTGGCGCGGGCGTGACGGGTGCCGGTGCCGATATGATGGGGGTAGCGGCAGGCGGTGCCGGACGGCTTCCGGGCCGAACGCTGGCGCAGGATGCGAGAAGGCCCGCGCACAGCATCACCAGACAGGCGAGCGCGGCGATGCGGGCACGATGCGGCGCGGCGGTCGGCAAGGGCATCAGGAGCGATGACGAATGATGGTGGATCGGAACGAAGCGGACCCGGCGCGTACGGTGGGAGGCGCGGAAGCGTTCCACGCACGGGGCGGCACATTATATGTTGTGGCCACACCGCTGGGTAACTTGCGGGATGTGACGCTGCGAGCGCTCGACGTGCTCGGATCGGCCGACGTGGTCGCCGCCGAGGACACTCGGACGTCGGGCAACCTGCTGCGGCATTACGGCATCGCGACGCGCCTCATCTCGCTGCATGCGCACAACGAGGCAAAGCGGGTGGAAACGGTGGTGGGACATCTGCGCGGCGGCAGGAGCGTAGTGCTGGTCACCGACGCGGGGACGCCAGCGATCAGCGATCCGGGCGCACGGCTGGTGCGTGGCGTGCGCGAGGCGGGCTACGCGGTGGTGCCGGTGCCGGGTCCTTCCGCCGTGGCGGCGGCGGTGTCGGCCGCCGGACTTGTCGCCGAGGCGTTCGTGTTCGCCGGCTTCCTGCCGCAACAGGCGAAGGCGCGGCGCGAACTGCTGCGCATGCTGCGGCCGCTTCCCGCGGCCGTCGTGTTCTACGAGGCGCCACACCGGGTGCGCGCCACTGCCGACGACCTGCTGGAGCAGCTCGGTCCGGAGCGGATGCTGATCGTGGCACGCGAACTCACGAAGACGTTCGAGACGATCGCGCAGGTTCCACTGGCCGAAGCACCCGCGTGGTTCGCGGCCGACGCCAATCGCGAGCGCGGTGAATTCGTGCTGATCGTCGACGTGCCGGCCGCCGCACCGTCGGGCGCCGACGTGCCGCTCGACGCCGACGGCGAGCGCTGGCTGGTCGCGCTGCTCGCGGAATTGCCGCCGGCGCGGGCGGCACGCGTGGTGGCGGGGGTGACCGGCGTCGCGCGTGACGTCGTCTACGCGCGCGCGCTGGCGTTGAAGCCGGACGCCGGCTGAAGGTCGAAGAGGCTCGTCGCCTCGAGATCGAGTACGGGCTCGTCGCGCTGGTTGCGGACGCGCCAGCGCCAGCGGACGATGCCCAGCGTGGGCTTGCTCTTCGCGACGCGAGTTTCGATCACCTCGACCGCGACGCGCAGCGCGTCACCGGCGCGAACCGGGCTCTCCCACTTGAGATAGGCGAGTCCCGGCGAACCGAACGATTCCGAACCGGCGAGGATGTTGTCGCAGACGAGGCGCATCGCCACGCAGCAGGTCTGCCAGCCGCTGGCGATGAGTCCTTGCCACGGCCCATCGAGCGCGCGCTCGGCGTCCGTGTGAAACCACTGCGGATCGTAGGCACGCGCGAAATCCGTGATCTCGCGCTCGGTGAGCGAGGCCGGACCGAATTCGAGGACGCGTCCTGCGGTGAGTTCGGCGAAACGCATGGCGAGTGGTCCGTAACGGAGGAATCGATAGTGTCTGACGGGCTATTCGCGCCGAAGGCTGCGTTGCCGTTGCTGGCAGGGGGATCGCCCCTGCGGCGCAAAGACGCCCTGCCCTCGACGCGAATAGCAGCGCCAGAGCACTGTTCGTTCACCACCGGTTCCTCCGTTACAGGCCCCTGGAAGCTCGTCGGCGTCAGTAGGTTTCGAGATGATAACGTCCCTGCTCGCGCAGGACGGGCAGCAGCGCATCCCAGTCGCGATCGTACCGTCTGCAGATGTCACGGAACGCTTCGGTGACGCCTTCTTCCATGTCCTTCAGGCCGCATACGTACACGTAGCACTGGTCGTTCGTCAGGTGCCGGACCACGGCGTCGCCGCGCGCGCGGATCAGGTCCTGCACATAGTGCTTCGGCTGTCCGGGCACGCGCGAGAAGGCGAGATTGATGTCGATGAAATCACGCGGCAGTTTCATCAGCGGCCCGAAGTACGGCAGTTCCTCCGGCGCGCGGGCGCCGAAGAACAACATCAGTTCGCCGCCGTCGCCTGATCCGCTACGGCGCCGCCGGTGCTCCGTCATTGCCCGCATCGGCGCGGAGCCCGTCCCTGTGCAGATCATCAGCAGGGTCGATCCCGGGTGATTGGGCATGAGGAAGCTCGTACCGAACGGGCCGATGACGTTGACGGCGTCGCCCTTGCCGAGGTCGCAGAGGAAATTAGACGCGACGCCGCGCACCGGCTGCCCGGCGTGATCCTCGGTGACGCGCTTCACCGTCAGCGCGATGTTGTTGTACCGCGGCCGCTCGCCGTCGCGCGGACTCGCCACCGAGTACAAACGCGCGTAATGCGGGCGACCCTGCGCGTCGGTGCCCGGCGGCACGATGCCGATCGTCTGGCCCTCGAGTACCGGGAAAACGGTGCCGCCGAAGTCGAGAACCAGGTGCCGGATGTCGCTCGACGCGCCGTCACCGGTCAGGCGGAAGTTGCCGGATACCGTGGCCACCGCCGGGCGGGCCATCGTGTGCAGATTGACATGCGGTTGCGCCGCCGACCACGGCGCCGCGGCGGCGCCGCCCTGGCCCGCGCTCGCTTCCGCGGTGATGCGCGCGATGTCGCTCGGGATGGCGTCGATGCCGTCCGTGATGACCCCGTCCTGCTGCGCCGGCAACACGTCCCAGACGAGCTGCTCGGCGGGCGAATATGCGTCGGCGCGCAGCACCTGGCGCCAGTTATCGATCGCGCCGGTGGGACACGGCGAAATGCACGCGTTGCAGGCGTTGCAGATCGCGGGGTCGACGACGTAGTTGCGCGAATCGTGCGTGATCGCGTCGATCGGACAGGTCTCCTCGCAGGTGTTGCAGCGAATGCAGATTTCCGGGTCGATCAGGTGCTGGCGCAGCACGTCCGCCGCCGCGCGGTCGGCGGTGGCTGTCGCTTCAGCGGCGGCATCTTCGGGGGTCATGGGTCGCGCCGGCACCCGCAACCCGGGCGGCCGAGGGTGCTCAATTGAACCGGATGTACTGGAAGTCCACCGGTTGCTTGTTGACGCCCATGGCCGGTGGCGCAATCCAGTTCGCGAACTGGCCGGGCGCCGTGACGCAACCCATCAGCGACGCGACGAAGGCGCGATCTTCCGGACTGGGCAGCCATTCGCGCTCGTGCGCCTTCCACTCGGCCTCGCCGACCACGCGGCCGTCGGGGCTCACGCGCGTGCTGGCGAGCGTGCCGATCTTGCGGTTGAACGCCTTGTGCGGGACGGTCAGGCGGAACGGGATGCCCTTCTTCTCCATGACGCGATTCCAACGGCCGATGCCGGCCACCGAATCGCGGATGAAATCGTCGCGCAGCACTTCGTTCAACGCGTTCAGCATCGGCGCGTCGCGCTCGACGAGCTTGCCGTCGACGACCTCGAGCACGCGGTACGTGGCGCCGTGCAGCCGATGATCGTCGTTGCGCTTGCCTTCCTCGAAGCGGCCCTTCAATCCCGCGCCGTAGAACGTCGCGGCATTGGACGACTGGTCGGCACCGAAGAGGTCGATCGTCACCGAGTAATGGAAGTTGAGGTAGCGCTGGATCGTCGGCAGGTCGATGACGCCTGCAGCGCGCAACGCGGCGGGGTCGTCCGTACCGAGCTCGTTCATCTTCTCGCATGTCCGCTGCAGCACGCGCGAAACGCCCGATTCGCCGACGAACATGTGGTGCGCCTCTTCCGTCAGCATGAACTTGGTCGTGCGCGCCAGCGGATCGAACGACGATTCGGCGAGCGCGCACAGCTGGAACTTGCCGTCGCGATCGGTGAAATACGTGAACATGAAAAACG
>JBDTNR010000239.1:0-5666 GCA_039933655.1 Betaproteobacteria bacterium
CGAGGTCCTCGTCGGAGCCGGCGCCGACGTGATGCGCAAGGACGACAACGGCAACACGATCCTCACCAGCGCGGCGCAGATGTGCGGACTAAAAGATCGTCGCGCGACTGATCGCGGCGGGCGCGGACATGAACGCCGCCAATGGCAGCGGGCTGACGCCGCTCGGCATGGCGCTCATCATGCACCGGACGGAGGCGGCCGAAGTCCTGGTCACCAAGGGCGCGCGGCTGACGCCGGCGCAGGTGCAGATGCTGAGTGCGGCGGTGACCGATCCCCGCGATAAGGCGATCGTCGCGCGCGCCGCGCGGAAGTAGCGGTGGCCGACTACGGGCGCGGAGCCCGGTGCCCCGTCAGCCAGCGCGCGAGGCGCTCGTAGACTTCGGGCGATTCCAGCAGATCGAAATGCCCGGTCTCGTAGGCAACGAAGCGATGGTCGTCGGGGATCGCGAGCGCCAGCGCCGGGTCGCGATGCTGCCCGAGCGCGCTCGCAACCGGCACCAGGCCATCGCCGCGCACCCGTGTCCGCGGTGACGCCGGCCGCGCCTGCTTGCTCGCGGCGATCGCGAAACAGCGCACGCCCGCAGGCAGCGGCAGCGGCAACGCGTGCCGCCGCGCGCGCGTTCCGGCGGGCATCGGCTTCGCCCAATCCTCGTCCTGCACATAGCCGTAACGCAGGTCCTTGATGCCCGCGCTGCGCACCTTGCCCAGGCGGGCGAGCGGCGCCGTATACGGACTGATCTCGATCAGGTAGTCGGCGATGGCGCCAGCGCGTTCCATCGGTGCGCCGTGGTGCGGCGTGCCGAGAAAGACGAGGCTCGAAAGACGGCGCGGCCACTTCTGGCGGGCAAGCGCGGCGCAGTGGATGGCGCTGCGCGCGACCAGTCCGCCCATGCTGTGGCCGACGATCGCGAGGTCCTCGATCGGCACCGGCCAGGCGTCGACCAGCGTCTGCATCAGTTCGGAAAAATCGCGGCCGTTGGTGGAAACGTGCCGGCCCGTGTTGTAGTGCAGGTAGAGCGGCGTGTAGCCGGCATCGCGCGCAAGCGCCGCGCCGTGGTCGTGGCCGTCGCGCTGCCACTGCAGGTTGTTCATGCACAATCCATGCAGCAGCACGACCACCTTGCCGCCGGCCTGGGGAAAGGCGGCCGTCAGCGCTTCCCTCGTAATCGTCAGCGGGTGCCCGCCGCGACGCCACTGCATCGGGATCGCCAGCGGATTGCCGGAAGCCTCCAGGTAGTCGCCGAGGACGCCATTGAGCACCGCGAGCACCGCTTCGCGTTCGGAGGATGACCGGCGCTCGGCGAGCAGCGGCGCCAGCGTGCCGAGCAGCGCGTCAAGTCCGCCGCCGACGAACCGCGTGACGCCGCGCACCGTCTTGTAGACGAAGCCGGTGATGCCCGTCGTCTTGCCCTTGGGGGCGCTGCCGAACACGCCGGGCGTGCGCGTGATCGTGTGGTGCATCGCCTCGACCAGATCGGCCAGGCCCACGACCGCGTCGGTGGCGAGTCGGCGAAAGCCGTGCAGGTCGGACAACCGGAGGTGCGCGGGCGGCTTCATGTCGTTGTCGGTCGGCGCCATGCGGGCATCCGCGAAGCGCGCCGCGTGAGCGCCGCTATTTCGCCGGCGCCGGCACGAGGATCCAGAGCTTCCCGTCGCTCTCCCCGACGAACACCTCGCTCGTGCCGCTCGACGAACCGTTCTTGTCCTTGCGCTCGGACTTGGTGACGAGCTTTTTCGTCGCCGGCAGCACGAGCTTCATCTTGCGGCCATCCGGAGACTGCGTCGACTCCGCCTTCACCTTGTCCTCCGGCGTCAGGTCGAGCAACTCGATCGACGACGCCTTGCCGCCCGTTTCGGCGGTCAGCATCATTTTGTAGAACCCCAGCGCCTGCGGATCGGCGCCCTTCGTGTACAGCAACGCCACGAGCGCCTTGCCGTCCTTGCCTTCGTACGCTTTCCGGTACGTATCGACGAACTGCTTTTCCTGCGCCGGCGACGCGGCGAACGCGCCGGTCGCCAGAGCGAGGCCGCAGGTCACGAGGGCGGCAGCGATTTTCATTGCGTATGCTCCGGAAAAGTTGGTCAATGGCGGCCCCCGCGCATTCTGGCAGTCCGTGGCGGTGACGACAACCGGCGCGCAACAGGACCTTGATACCGGTCACGGCGGCGCCAGAGATGGTGTCCGAAACGCAGCGCGAGCCGCCGTACCGGTACTGCCCCGGTGCGGCAGTCGCTGGGGTCGGTGCTGCTGCGGCAAGGCAGGGTCGACGACGCGGAGCGCGCGTTCCCCCGAATCGCTCTCGCGCGTCTGAGGCAACGGCTGGGCGCTCGCCGGCCTCGTCGAGACGTACCGGCGCAAGGGCGACGCCGCCGCGGGAAGGAACGCGCGACGCGCGTATGCGAAAGCGTGGTTCGGCAACCCCGCTGGACCGCCGCTCGCCGCGGTGTGTGCAGTTGCGGCGCGGCACATGCGGAGGCGCCGGCCGCCGCGCCTATACCTTCGCCCGTGGATCCTTCCGCGCGAGCCGCGTGAGCAGGTAGTCGACCTCGGCGCGCGCGGTCGCCGTCAGCGCCGCGCCCGGCTTGCGCAGCGCGTCAGACGCGATGATGCCCCGCCGCAACATCACGTACTTGCGCACGGCGAGCCCCGGGCCGGGCTGCTGCTCGTAGCGGATCAGCGGCAGGTGCGCGTCGAAGAGATCGTGCGCGGCATCGCGCTCGCCGGCCGACGACATCCGCACGACGTCGACCAGCATGTCCGGAAAGCAGTAACCGGTATTGGCGCCATCGGCGCCGCGCTCCAGCTCGAAATCGAGAAACAGCGCGTTGTTGCCGGTCAGGATGGCGATGCGCCGCATTTCGCCCGCCTTCTCCCACGCGCGCAACTGCGTTATTTTTTCCAGGCCCGGCCAGTCCTCGTGCTTCAGCATCGCGCACGCGGAGTTCTCCTCGACGATGCGCCGGATGACGGCGGGCGTCATCTGCACGGAAAACGTCAGCGGATAGTCCTGGATCACGAATGGCACGTCGGCGCCGATCGCCTCCGACGCCTGGCGATAGTAGGCGACGATCGCATCGTCGGTGCGCAGCGTGTTCGGCGGCGCGATCATCACGCCCGCCGCACCGGCGGCCATCGCGTCCTGCGCGAGCGCGTGCATCGCCGCGAAGCCCGGCGCGGACACGCCGACGACGATCGGCACGTTCGCCCGGCCGATCACCTGCCGGACGATGGCCATCGACTCGTCGTGCGTCATCTTCGGCGCCTCGCCGAGTTGCCCGAGCAGCGTGATGCCATTGACCCCCGCCTCGAGGAAGAAATCCGTCATCCGATCGATCGACAACTCGTCGATCCGTCCATCCGGATGGAAAGGCGTGGGGGCGATGACGATCACGCCCTTTGCGTCGTTGAGCTTCGTCACGACTTGCTCTTCTCATAGCGCGCTTTGTTCTCGGCGTTGGGCGGATAGAGCCCGGGGAGCGCGGCGCCGCGACCCACCTCCGCCATGATCCAGCTCTCGAGGCGCTCCTGCCCGGGCGCCTCGGCGACGATCTCGCCGACGTACGCGGCCGGCACGAGCACGGCGCCGTCGTCGTCGACCACGACCACGTCATCGGGAAACACCGCCACGCCGCCGCAGGCGATGGGCTCGCCCCAGGCCACGAACGTCAGGCCCGCCACCGACGGCGGCGCGGCCGCGCCCTGGCACCACACGGGCAGGCCGGTGGCGCGCACGCCAGCGACGTCGCGCAGCACGCCGTCGGTCACCAGCGCCGTCACCCGGCGCTTGGCCATCCGCGCGCACAGGATGTCGCCGAAGATGCCGGCGTCCGTGACACCCATCGCATCGACGACGGCGATGCAGCCCTCGGGCATCGCCTCGATCGCCGCGCGCGTCGAGATGGGGTTTGACCACGACGCCGGTGTCGCCAGGTCTTCGCGCGCCGGCACGAAGCGCAGCGTGAACGCGGGGCCGACGAGGCGCGGCTGCCCGGGATTGAGCGGCTTCGTGCCGCGCATCCAGACGTTGCGCAGCCCCCTCTTCAGCAGCAGCGTCGTCAGCGTCGCCGTGGTGACCTGCGACAGCGTCGCGATCACCGTCGCATCGAGCGTCATCGGGAACCTCGCGATGCGCGCTGCACCGACCGTACGACCGGGTTGTATGCGTTCACCGATTCTCCTTCCGCCGCGCACGCGGATTCGTGCGCCGAGGTGAGAGCGTACCGCAGCCCGGACGGGCCGACGCGCGCCATGCAACACGGGCGCCCCACTGGACGCCCGTGCCCTGTCGTCGCCGCACGGACGCTACGGCCGTGTCGTCGTCACCGTCTTGTCGACGAGGCCATCGGCACCGCGACTGCGGTCGACGCTGGTCGTGCCGCCCCGCGGACCGGCCACCGTCTTGTCGACGACGCCGTCGGCGCCGCGCGTGCGGTCGACAGCGGCCGTCTTGCCATTCGGCCCGGTGACCGTCTTGTCGGTCAGGCCGTCCGCGCCCTTGCTGCGGTCCACCGTCGACACCTTGCCCTTGCGGCCCGTATGCGTCGCATCGACGCGACCGTCGGCGCCGCGATAGCGATCGGTGGTGGCCGTCTTGCCGTGCGGACCGGTCACCGACCTGTCGGTCAGGTCGTCCGCGCCCTTGCTGCGGTCCACCGTGGTCCTGCCACCCTTGGGTCCGGTCCGCGTGGCGTCGACGACGCCGTCAGCGCCCTTGTGCCGTTGGACGCTGTGGGTCTTGGTCTTGGCCTTGGCGCCTTCTGCCGCGAAGGCCAGGCCCGGCAGCGCGGCCGCCACGAATACCGCGGCGATCACGCTTGCAGTCTGTCTGCGTCGTTGCATTGGAGTCTCCCCTGGTGGTAATTGCCGATCCCGGGCGGCGAACGTCCGGGGTACGCCGCCATGAACGACTCGCAGTCCGGTCTCGCCGACCGCCATTTGTAACCCGGTGTTGCAGGTCAGCGTGGGACCAACCCCCACGCTTGCGGCTCGCGCCGCTGCGCTGCCCCCACAGGGGGGGCTATTCGCGGCTGGGGACGGCCCGGCGCCGCTCATGGAAGCACGAAGCCGGACCTGGCCTGCCGCACGGCGTCGCGTGTCCCGCAATCGTGCAGATGGTCGTTGACGAGACCCATCGCCTGCATGAACGCATAGATGGTGGTCGGGCCGACGAATGTCCAGCCGCGGCGCTTCAAGTCCTTGGCGAGCGCGATGGATTCGGGTGACGTCGCCATGTTCATCAGCACCTCGCGCGTCATCTTGGGCGGACGCGCCGACGACGCCGGCTCCCAGCGCCAGAAATACGCGGCCAGCGACCCATGTTCAGCCGCCAGTTCGAGCGCGCGCTGCGCGTTGTTGATCGCCGATTCGATCTTGCCGCGATGGCGAACGATGGCGGCGTTGCCGAGGAGCCGCTGCACATCGCGCGCGCCCATTCTCGCGACGCTCTCGGCGTCGAATCCGGAAAACGCTTCGCGGAATGCCTCGCGCTTGCGCAGGATGGTGATCCAACTCAGGCCCGACTGGAAGCCTTCGAGGCAGATTTTCTCGAACAGGCGGCGGTCGTCCACCACCGGGAAGCCCCATTCGCGGTCGTGATACGCGACGTAGAGCGGATCGTCGCCGCACCACCGGCAGCGGCGGGGAACCGGGGGGAGGCTTGGCATCC
>JBDTNR010000240.1:0-5660 GCA_039933655.1 Betaproteobacteria bacterium
AGAATTTCTTGAACAGCACTGCCTTGCCTTCCATCACCGGTTTCGCCGCCAGCGGCCCGATCGCACCCAGCCCCAGCACCGCGGTGCCGTTGGTGATGACCGCCACCAGATTGGCGCGCGCCGTCAGGTTCGATGCCTCGTGCGGATCGCGGACGATCTCGTCGCACGCGGCGGCCACGCCCGGCGTGTAGGCGAGCGCCAGGTCGCGCTGGTTGGTCAACTGCTTGGTCGGCAGCAGCGCGATCTTCCCCGGCGGATATTGCCGGTGATATTCGAGCGAGGCCTCGCGGATGTCTTTGTCCGGCATGTGGTCGATGGTCAGATGAGGAGCAAATGAGGGAGTCGACGACGGGTGGCGAGCATCGGGGACGCCCAAGCACGACGCGTCGGGCCGAACATCATAATCCAACGCCCGCGGCCGCCTTGGCGCAATCGGGGAGTCTGCGCTGTGTCAAACAGCGGCGTACACCCGCGAAGGTATAATTTCGACACTTTTCCCTCTAGGCACGCCCGTTTCGGGGCGCTGTCTCCTAAACACATGTTGTCGTCGCCGCTATTCTGGGTCATCGCACTCGCGCTGCTCGTCGCCACGCTGGCCACCCTGCTGTGGCCGCTGTTGCGGCGCGCCGCCGGCACCGACGCGCCCGCGGACCGCTCGGCGGCGACGGCGGTCTTCCGCGACCACAAGCGGCAGATCGAGGACGATTTCGCGACCCGGGCGATCGGCGCCGAAGAGCGCGACGCCGCGCTCGCCGACCTGGCCGCCCGGTTCGGGCAGGAACTCACGCAGGAAGCGCCCCTCGTGCATGCGGCGAGCGACCGGCCGCGCTGGATCGCCGCGCTGGTGCTGGTGGCGTGCCTGCCGGTGGTGGCGGGCCTCACCTACTTCACGATCGGCAACCCCGAGGCGATGACCGCCACGGCCTCTGCCCCCGCCCACGGCGGCGAGCAGGGAACGAACGACGCGCAGACCGTCACGATGGTCGCTGCGCTCGCCCAGCGGCTGCAGGCCAATCCCGAGGACGGCGAAGGCTGGGCACTGCTCGGCCGGTCGTATCGCGCGCTGGGGCGCTTCGACGCGGCGGCACTCGCGTACGGGGAAGCCGTCAAGCGGCTGCCGCCCAACGCGTCGCTCTACGCGGACTGGGCGGAGGCCATCGCGCAGGCGCAGGGCAAGAGTCTGGTGGGCCAGCCGACCGAACTGCTGGACCGTGCGCTGGCGGTCGACCCCGTCCATCCGAAGGCGCTGGCGCTGCGCGGTTCGGCGGCGATGGAACGCGACGACCCGGCGACCGCGGTCACGATGTGGAAGCGGCTGCGTGCGACGCTGCCGGCGGACAGCCCCGATATTGCGCAGGTGGATGCGGTGCTCGCGCGGATCGGCGAAAAGCCTGCCGTGCCCGCGCCGCAAGCCGCCGTGCCGGCACCGCCGGCGACCGCGCCCGTCGCCCCTGGTCCGGGCGCGCCCGCGGCGACAGCCGCCGCACCGGCTGCGGGGGGATCGGTCGAAGGCCGCGTCGAACTGGATCCCAAGCTCGTCGCCAGCGCAAAGCCGGGCGACGTCGTGTTCATCTTCGCGCGCGATCCGGACGGCTCGCGGATGCCACTGGCGGCCATGAAGATCGCCGTGGCGGACCTGCCGAAATCGTTCGCGCTGACCGACGCCATGGCAATGACCCCTGCCGCGACAATATCCAAGGCCGCCAAGGTCGTGGTCGAGGCGCGCGTCAGCAAGTCGGGCAACGTCGTTGCGCAGTCCGGCGACCTGACCGGCACCAGTGCGCCGGTCGCGCCCGGCACCCGCAACCTGCACGTGACGATTGACCGCGTCGTCCCCTGATCTGGTATTAAATACGGCCTATAATCAAATACTTATGTTAATGTCTGCGAAGCGCGTCCACGCGTTCTCGCCACCATCCGGACCGACTGCCGATTGCCATGCTCGAAGCGCAAGACCTGGCCGCGCGCCGCGGCGACGCCACGCTGTTCCGCGGACTCGAGCTAAGTGTCGGCGCGGGCAAGGCGCTGGTGATCACCGGTCCCAATGGCACCGGCAAGACGACGCTGCTGCGCATCCTCGCGGGGCTGACGCTGCCCGCTGCCGGACTGATCCGCTGGCGCGGCGAATCCGTCGCGCCGTATTCGCTGCAGCTGCGGACGCAATGCGTATTCGCCGGCCATCTGCCGGCGCTGAAGGACGAGTTGACGGCGGAGGAGAACCTGCGCAGTCTCGTCGAACTCGCAGGCTTGCGGCCGTCGCCGGAAGTGTTGCGCGCCGCGCTTGCGGACGTCGCGCTCGAAGCGCAACGCGCGCTGCCGTCGCGCGTGCTGTCGCAGGGGCAGCGCCGGCGCATCGGCCTCGCGCGGCTCGCGCTGCTGCACCGGCCGCTGTGGCTGCTCGACGAGCCGGCGACGGCGCTCGACACGATGGGACTCGCACTGTTGGCGAAGCTGATCGCGCGCCAGCTTGCCGCCGGGGGCGCGGTGATCGCCGCCACGCACCAGCTGCTGGATGTTCCGGCCGACTGCCTGGAAAGGCTGGTGATGACATGAGCCCGCAAGGCCGCCCCAAGGGCGAATACCCGAGTGCGCAGCACGGAGGTAGTCCAGCAAGCCCGCAGGGCCGCCCCAAGGGCGAATACCCGAGTGCGCAGCACGGAGGTAGTCCAGCAAGCCCGCCGGGCCGCCCCAAGGGCGAATACCCGAGTGCGCAGCACGGAGGTAGTCCAGTGGGCGAGCCCGGCGAAGCGGCAAGTCGCGCCATGGCCCGTGAGGGCGCAATCGTGCCCGAGCGCGAGCTGGAGTTCGGCGTCGGCGCGGCGCTGCGTTGGTCGGTCGCGCGCGACCTGCGGCTTGCGCTGCGGTCGCGTTCGGAACTCGGCGTCCAGCTTATGTTCTACGTGATCGTGGTCACACTGTTTCCCCTCGCCTCGACACCCGAACGCACGCTCCTCGCCATCATGGGGCCCGGCGTACTGTGGGTCGCCGCATTGCTGGCGTCGCTTCTGTCGCTGCCGCGGCTCTTCGCCAGCGATTTCGGCGACGGCACGCTGGAGCAGATCGCGATGTCGCCGTATCCGCTGCCGGCGCTGGTGTTCGGCAAGATCGTCGCGCACTGGCTCACCACCGGACTGCCGATCGTCCTGCTGGCCCCGCTTCTGGGCATCCAGTACGGGCTCGACGCCACGGCGCTGACGATCGTCACGCTGTCGCTGCTCGTCGGCACGCCGATCCTGTCGCTGCTGGGCGCGATCGGCGCCGCGCTGACGCTCGGCGTGCGCGGCGGCGGCAGCCTGCTCGCGCTGCTGATCCTGCCGCTGTACGTGCCGGTGCTGATCTTCGGCGCCGGCGCCGCCGACGCCGTGCGCGCGGGACTGTCCGCGTCGGCCAACCTGTCGCTGCTGGGCGCAGGACTGCTGATCGCGCTCGTCGGCGCGCCGCTCGCCACCGCCGCCTCCGTGCGCATCGCGCTCGATTGATGAACATGCGCGCCGCCGGGCCGTCCCAAGGTGCACATTGCGCCCCCTCGGGGGGCAGCGCCGCGGCGCAAGCCGCAAGCGCGGGGGCAGTGTGAATTTGTATCAGCTTGCTTCGCCGGCCACCTTCTATCCGTTCGCGGGGAAGCTGGCACCGTGGTTCGCCATCGCCGCGGCGCTGCTCACGATCGCCGGCCTGTGGATCGGCTTCGGCATCGCGCCCACCGACTTCCAGCAGGGCGAGGCCTACCGGATCATCTTCATCCACGTGCCCACCGCCTGGATGTCGATGTTCATCTACCTTGTAATGGGTTTCTGGAGCATCCTGGCGCTGACGTTCAACACGCGACTGTCGGCGATGATGGCGCAGTCGCTCGTTCCGTCCGGCGCGCTGATGACGTTCATCGCGCTGTGGACCGGCGCGTTGTGGGGCCGGCCGACCTGGGGCACCTACTGGGCCTGGGACGCGCGGATGACGTCCGAGCTGATCCTGCTGTTCCTGTACTTCGGCGTGATGGCGCTGCGCAACGCGATCGACGATGCCCGGCGCGCCGACCGCGCGTGCGCGGTGCTGACGATCGTCGGCGCCGTCAACATCCCGATCATCTACTTCTCGGTGCAATGGTGGAACACGCTGCACCAGGGCGCGTCGGTCAGCATGACCGCGGCGCCGAAGATGGCGTCGATCATGTTGATGGGCATGCTGGTCATGGCCTTTGCCGCGTGGTTCTACACGATTGCCGTCTCGCTGTGGCGCGTGCAGGCGATCATCCTCGAGCGCGAACGCGGCGCCGGCTGGATTTCGGCGCGCCTGGGTCTCGCCGGAGCATCTCGTTGATGAATTTTCTGGCCATGGGCGGGTACGGCTTTTACGTCTGGGGCGCCTACGGAGTGACGGCGATCGTCATCGCCGCTGAAATCATGAGCCTGCGCGCGCATCGCCGCGCCGCGGCAAGACTCGCGGCCACAACGCCGCAATCGGAGAACTCGCCATGAAGGCACGTCATCGTCGTTTCGCGTGGATCGCCGCTGGCATCGCGGTGCTCGGCATCGCCGTCGGGCTGGTGCTGAACGCATTCCAGTCCAACCTCGTGTTCTTCTTCACGCCGACGCAGGTCGCGCAGAAGGAAGCGCCGCAGGGCCGTCCGTTCCGCATCGGCGGCCTGGTCGAAGAGGGCAGCTTGAAACGCGTCCCCAATACCGTCGACGTGACGTTTGTGGTTACCGACACCGCGCAGCGCGTACCGGTCATCTACAGCGGTCTGCTCCCCGACCTCTTCAAGGAAGGCAAGGGCGTGGTCGCGCAAGGCTCGCTGGGGCCCGACGGCAGGTTCCAGGCCACCGAAGTGCTCGCCAAGCACGACGAGAACTACATGCCGCCGGAGGCCGCCACCGCCGTCGAACAGGCGCGCAAGGGCCAGGGCATGTCGGTATCGACGCTGAAGGAAACCAAATGATCCCCGAACTCGGCCACTTCGCGCTGATCCTGGCGCTGCTCGTCGCCATCGCGCAGAGCACCCTTCCGCTAATCGGCGCGCACCGGCGCGACGCCGCGCTGATGGCCATCGCGAAGCCCGCCGCGCACGCGCAGTTCCTGCTGGTCGCATTCGCGTCGTTTTGTCTCGCGTGGAGTTTCGCCACCAGCGACTTCTCGGTCGAGTTGGTCGCGCAGCATTCGAACACGCAACTGCCGCTGCCCTACCGCATCGCCGCGACGTGGGGCTCGCATGAGGGTTCGCTGCTCTTGTGGATGCTGATGCTGACCGGCTGGGCGACCGCCGTCACGCTGCGCTCGCGCAACCTGCCGGCCGTACTGCTCGCGCGCGTGCTCGCCGTGATGGGCCTCGTCGCCGTCGGTTTTCTGCTGTTCCTCCTGTTCACGTCCAATCCGTTCCTGCGCCTCGTTCCCGCCGCGGCCGAGGGGCGCGACTTGAATCCGCTGTTGCAGGACCCGGGCATGGTCATCCATCCGCCGATGCTCTATATGGGCTACGTCGGCTTCTCGGTCGCGTTCGCGTTCTCGATCGCCGCGCTGATCGGCGGCAAGCTCGACGCGACGTGGGCGCGCTGGTCGCGGCCGTGGACGACGGCCGCCTGGTCGTTCCTGACCATCGGCATCGCGCTCGGCAGCTGGTGGGCGTACTACGAACTGGGCTGGGGCGGCTGGTGGTTCTGGGATCCGGT
>JBDTNR010000241.1:0-5657 GCA_039933655.1 Betaproteobacteria bacterium
TGGCCAGCGGCACACAGCCGAAGCCGAAGGCGAGCGACGTCATGACGATGGCTCGCAGCCGCGCGCCGGCGGCGGCGAGCGCCGCGTCACGTGCCGACATGCCGTCGCGCACGTGCTCGATCGCGACCTCGCAGATGAGGATCGCGTTCTTGGCCGACAACCCGACCAGCGTGACCAGCCCGACCTGGAAGTAGACGTCGTTCTCGAGGCCGACGAGCCACGTCAGCGTCAATGCGCCAAGGATGGAAATGGGCACCGTCAGCACGACGGCGACCGGCAGCGTCCACTTCTCGAACTGCGCGGCGAGCAGCAGGAACACGAGGATCAGGCCGAAGACGAATGCCGAGCTCGATGTGCTGCCCGAGTCTTTCTCCTGCAGCGCCTGGCCGGCCCAAGCGAACGAGAAATCACCCGGCAGCTCGTGCGCGACTTCCTCCATCGCGTTGAGCGCCTGTCCCGAACTGAAACCGGCTGCCTGGCTGCCGGTGATCTTGACCGCCGGGAAACCGTTGAAGCGGGTGACAAGCTTCGGCGACGCGACGTACTTCGTTGTCATCAGCGCCGACAGCGGCACGTTGGCGCCGCTCTTCGACCGCACGAACACCTTGTCGAAGTCCGACGGATTCATCCGGTAGTTCGCGTCCGCCTGCAGGATCACCCACCAGACGCGGGAAAACTGCGAGAACTGGCCGCCGATCGTCGAGCCGAAGAACGCCTGCATCGTGGTGAACGCGTCGGACACCGTCACGCCGAGCGCCTCGGCCTTGTTGCGGTCGAGGTCGACGAACAGCTGCTGGGTGGCGGCGCGGTACGTCGTCGAAACGCCCTGCAGCTCGGGCCGCTGCCGCGCCTTGGCGAGGAACGTCTCGACGGCAGCACCGGTGGCGCGCGCATCGCCGGCGCCGCGATTCTGCAGGTAGAACTCGAAGCCGCCGGTGGTCCCCATGCCGGGAATGGACGGCGGATTGAGCGCGAAGACGAAACCGTCCTTGATCGACGCGAACTGCGCATTCAGGCGCTTGAGCACCGCGAACGACAGCTGCGACGCGTCCTTGCGCTGGTCGAACGGTTTCAGCGACGCGAAGAGCACGGCGCCGTTGTTCTGGATCTGGCCATCGATCAGGCTGTAGCCCGCCACGGACGCGACGTCCTGCACGGCCGGATCAGCCGACGCGATCTCCTGCGCGCGTTTGGTGATGCGGGCGACGACCTCGAGGTTTGCCGTGTCGGGCGCCACGATGGCGGCGAAGAAATAGCCCTGG
Source organism: Betaproteobacteria bacterium (assembly GCA_039933655.1). Taxonomy (GTDB): domain Bacteria; phylum Pseudomonadota; class Gammaproteobacteria; order Burkholderiales; family Casimicrobiaceae; genus VBCG01. The sequence goes on from JBDTNR010000241.1 coordinate 1,263, forward strand.
TCCTCGTCGGGGACGAAGCTCGACGGCAGGATGCGGAACATCAGCACGATACCGGCGATGACGCAGCCGAACAGGATCAGGGCGACGGGCCACGCCTGGATCGTGCGCGCGACGACGCCCACGTACCCTTTGCGCAGGCGCTCAAAGCCGTTCTCGAACCAGCGGAAGAACCCCTTCTTCTCGCCGTGATGCGCCTTGATGATGAGCGCCGCCAGCGCGGGCGACAGCGTCAGCGCCATCACGCCCGAAATCACCATCGATATCGCGATGGTGACGGCGAACTGCTGGTAGAGCTTGCCGGTGACGCCGCCCAGGAATGCGACCGGCAGGAACACGGCGACCAGCACCAGCACGATCGAGATCAGCGCGCCGGCGATCTGCGTCATCGTCGCCTTGGCGGCTTCCAGTGCCGACAGGCCCTTGCTCGCCATGTTCGTCTCGACGCCCTCGACGACGACGATCGCATCGTCGACGACGAGCCCGATCGCGAGGATCAGGCCGAACATCGTCAGCATGTTCACCGAGAAGCCGAGCAGGTGCATGCCAATGAACGTGCCGATGATCGATACCGGCACGGCGAGGATCGGGATGATCGTCGCCCGCAACGACTGCAGGAACACGAACACGACCAGCACGACCAGCAAGACCGCCTCGAAGAACGTGTGAATGACCTTCTCGATCGAGTTCAGCGTGAAGAGGCTGGTGTCGAGCGCGATCCGGTAGTCGAGTCCGGTGGGAAACTGCTGCTTCAACTCGGCTAAGCGCTTGCGCACCGCGTTCGCGGTGGCCACGGCGTTGGCGCCGGGCTGCTGGTTGATCGAGATGGTCGTCGCCAGCTTGCCGTTCATGCGGCTCGCGATCGAGTAGTCGCGCCGATCGAGCTCGACGCGCCCGATGTCGCGCAGCCGGACCATCGCCGTGCCGCCGGCGGCGGCCCGAATGATGATGGCCTCGAACTCCTCGGGCTTGGTCAGCAGTCCCTGCGCGGTGATGACGAACGTCTGCTGGGTGCCGGGCACCGATGGCTGGCCGCCGATCTGGCCGATGCCGAACGTCTGGTTCTGGCTCTGCAGTGCCGCCGACACTTCCTGCACGGTAATGCCGAGCTGCGCCATGCGGTCCGGCTGCAGCCAGACGCGCATCGCGATGTCCGGCAATCCCATTACCGCCGCGCGGTTCGCGCCGGGCACGCGCTTCAACTCGTCCAGCACGTACAGGTTCGTGTAGTTGTCGATGTAGGTGCCGGTGTAGCGGTCGTCCGGCGAATAGATCGACACCACCATCATGATGCCGGACGACTGCTTGTCGACGGCCACGCCCTGCTGGACGACTGTTTGCGGCAGCAGCGACGTCGCCTGGCTCACGCGGTTCTGGACGTTGACCTGGTTGATGTCGGGATCGCTGCCGGGATTGAATACGATGTTGATCGAGACATTGCCGGAGGAGGAGCTGGTCGACTGGAAGTACAGCAGGTTGTCGATGCCGTTGATCTGCGCCTCGATCGCCGCGGCGACCTGGTTGGCGATCACCTCGGCGGTGGCGCCCGGATAGCTCGCCGACACGCTGACCTGCGGCGGCGCCATTTCCGGATATTGCTCGATCGGCGAGACGGACATCGCCACCGCACCCGCGAGCACGATGAGAATCGAGATGACCGACGACAGGATCGGCCGGTCGATAAAGAAATGCGTGAACATGTTTGCGGGTTACCGGAACGTGTGGGAGCGTGGATAGACCGCCCGTCGTCCCCGCGAAGGCGGGGACCCGGAGGCGTCCGTCGAAAGACGCTGGGTCCCCGCCTTCGCGGGGACGATGATATTCAACACTGGCGCGTCAACCATGGTGCGAAGGCCCACGTCGTTCTACTTCGTCTTCGCGGCGTCGGTCGCCTTGGCTGGCGTGGCCGTGTCGGGCGCCTTCACCGGTGCTGCGGCGCCGGCCGGCGCGGCGTCGGGCGGCGCCACCGTCACCGGCTGTCCCGGCACCACCTTCATCACGCCGTCGATCACCACGCGATCGCCCTTGGCCAGTCCCTGCAGGATCACGATGTCCATTTCCCCCTGGTAGTCGCCGACGACGACCGGCCGTATCTCGGCGACGTTGCTCGCGTTCACCACGTAGACCAGATGGCCGTTGCTGCCCTGTTGCACGGCGAGCTGCGGGACGACGATTGCATTGGGGCGCGTTGCGCCCTTGAGGTACGCGGTCACGAACATGCCCGGCCGCAGGTCCATCTTCGGATTCGGCAGCACCGCGCGCACCAGAAACGACCCCGTGTCCTGGCTGAACGACGGATCGGCGAAGCCGATCTTGCCGCGGTACGGATAGACCCTGCCGCCGGGCAGCACGATTTCGACGACGAAGTTCTGGTCCGTCGGCACGTTGACCTGCCCCTTTTCCGACATGTCGGTGAAGCGCGCCATCTGGTTCTGGGAAATGTTGAAGTTCACCCAGATCGGGTCGAGCGCGGCGACATAGGTGAGGTTCGCGCTGTCCGCCAGCGCGTTGACGAACGCGCCCTGCCGCTGCAGCGAGCGGCTGGCGACGCCGGTCAGCGGTGACGTGATCGTCGCGTAGCCCAGGTTCAGCTGCGCTTCCTCGACCTTGGCCTGCGCCGAAAAAACCGCGGCCCTGGCGGCGTCGAGTTCGCCCTTCGCGCGATCCAGGTCCGAAAGCGGCAGCGCGTCCTGGTCGGCCAGCGGCTTGACGCGCCCGTACGTCGCCTGCGCCGTCGTATAGCGCGCCTGCTGCGATTCGAGCTCGCCTTTCGCGGCATTCAGCTGCGCCTGGAAGGGCTTCGGATCAAGCACGAACATCAGCTGTCCCTGTTTGATCAGGTCGCCTTCCTGGTAGGCGATGCGATCGAGGAAGCCGGAGACGCGGGCGACGATGTTGACCTGCCGCGAACTCTCCGTTTGCGCGACGAAGGTCACCGTGTACGGAATGGTCGTCGGCTCGATCGTGACGACGCTCACCTGCGGTGCGGGCCGCGGCGGCGGCGGCGCTTCCTTGCCGCAGGCGGCGAGCAGGCAGGCCGCCAGCACGAAGAGCGCAATGACGGGTCGGCGCTGCCCTGGCGAGGGGAGGGAAACGGCAGGACACTTCATGACAACTCCCGCGGCGGGCATGGACTACGGCTGGATGTCGAGCGCGAGACGAGTGATGCCACCGCCGCGCTGCTTCAAGCGCCGCAGTCTGACAGAGACCCGCGTGAACTGTCGAGGGCGCGCCGCGCGCGCGGTGGCGAAAGAGCGACGCTGTTGCGCCGCGCGCCGTGGACGCCTAAGTGGCGAGACGCGCGGACAAATCGTGCGCGTCGGCGCCGGTGACCGTGACGCGCGCGAACTCTCCGACCGGCAAGGCTCCGCCGCCGGCGATGCGCACGATGCCGTCGATCTCCGGCGCATCCGCGGCCGACCGCGCCAGCGCGATGTCGCCGTCGATCGCGTCGACCAGCACGTCCATCGTCGTTCCGATCTTGCGCACAAGTCGCGCGGCGCTGATCCGCGCCTGTGTCTGCATGAAGCGCTTTTGCCGCGCCTCGCGTTCGTCGGACGGGACGGGGTCGGGCAGGGCGTTGGCCACGGCGCCGTCGACCGGCGAGTAGGCGAAGCACCCCACGCGGTCGAGCTGCGCTTCCTCGAGAAACGCGAGCAGCTCCGTGAACTCGGCCTCGGTCTCGCCGGGAAAGCCCGCGATGAACGTGGAGCGGATCGTGATGTCGGGGCAGATCGCGCGCCAGGCGCGGATGCGCGCCAGCGTGTTTTCGGCATTGGCCGGCCGCTTCATCAGTTTCAGGATGCGCGGGCTCGCGTGCTGGAACGGCACGTCGAGATACGGCAGCAGCTTGCCTTCAGCCATCAGCGGAATCACATCGTCGACGTGCGGGTACGGATAGACATAGTGCAGGCGTACCCAAACACCGAGTTCGGAGAGCGCGCGCGTGAGCTCGGTCATCTTCGTCTTCACCGGACGTCCCTGCCAGAAGCCGGTGCGGTACTTGACGTCGACGCCGTAGGCGCTCGTGTCCTGCGAGATGACGAGCAGTTCCCGGACGCCGGCCTTGACGAGGTTTTCGGCCTCCTGCATCACTTCGCCGATCGGGCGGCTGACGAGGTCGCCGCGCATGGCGGGAATGATGCAGAACGTGCAGCGGTGATTGCAGCCTTCGCTGATCTTCAGGTACGCGTAATGCCTGGGCGTGAGCTTGATACCCTGCGGCGGCACCAGGTCGACGAACGGATCGTGCGGCTTCGGCAGGTGCAGGTGCACGGCGCTCATCACTTCGGCCGTAGCGTGCGGGCCGGTCACGGCCAGCACCTTCGGATGCGCTTCGCGGACGAAGCCACCGCCGTCCTTGGCGCCCAGGCACCCGGTCACGATGACCTTGCCGTT
>JBDTNR010000242.1:0-5651 GCA_039933655.1 Betaproteobacteria bacterium
AGCGCACGCAGGCGCTGCGCTCGCTGATTGCGCGCGATTCGGCGGCGAAGGCGCATGCCGCGCGCGAGGCGCTGGATCTCTTCGCGCCGCTCGCCAACCGGCTCGGCGTCTGGCAACTGAAGTGGGAGCTCGAGGACCTTTCGCTGCGCGCGCTCGAGCCCGCCGCCTACAGGTCGATCGCGCAGATGCTGGACGGGCGCCGCAGCGATCGGGAGCATTACATCGCGGACGTCGTCGCCGTGCTGAAGGCCGAACTGGCCAACGCCGGCATCGCCGCCGACGTCACCGGCCGCCCGAAGCACATCTACAGCATCTGGAGCAAGATGCAGCGCAAGCAGGCGGGCATCGACGCTCTGTACGACATCCGCGCCGTCCGGGTCCTCGTCCAATCGGTGAAGGATTGCTACACGGCACTCGGCCTCGTTCATCATCTGTGGACGCCGCTGGCGCGCGAGTTCGACGACTACATCGCGAAGCCGAAGGCGAACAACTACCGCTCGCTGCACACGGCGGTGATCGGCCCCGGCGACAAGCCGCTCGAAGTGCAGGTCCGCACGCGCGACATGCACCAGCACTCCGAGTTCGGCGTGGCGGCGCACTGGCGCTACAAGGAAAACGGGAAGAAGGGCGGCCGGCAGGATCCGAACTTCGACGAGAAGATTGCGTGGCTGCGGCAGGTGCTCGACTGGAAGGACGCGGTCGCCGATTCTGGCGAATGGCTGTCGGCGTTCAAGGAAAGCCTCTTCACCGACTCGATCTACGTGCTGACGCCGCAGGGGAAGGTCATCGACCTGCCGCGCGGCGCGACACCGGTCGATTTTGCCTATTCGGTGCACACGGGCCTCGGCCACCGCTGCCGCGGCGCCAAGGTCGACGGCCAGATGGTGCCGCTCAACTATCGGCTGCAAAACGGCCAGCGCGTCGAGATCGTCACCATCAAGCAGGGTGGACCCTCGCGCGACTGGCTGAACGCGGAACTGGGATACGTCCACAGCAATCGGGCGCGCGCCAAGGTGCGCCAGTGGTTCAAGGCGCAGCAGCACGAGGAGACGGTGGCGCAGGGGCGCGCATTGGTCGAGCGCGAGCTGGCGCGGTTGGGGCAGACGGCGCTCAAGCTCGACGCCGTGGCCGCGAAGGCCGGCTTCGGCAAGACGGAAGAGTTCTTCGCGGCGTTCGCGCGCGACGACATCAATTCCAAGCAGGTGCAGACCGCGATCCTCGCGGTGGCGCAGCCCGGCGCGGGACCGGCAGCGCCGGCCGAGCCGGAAGTCGCGATGCGCCAGAGCAAGGCGGCCGGCGCCGGCAGCGGCATCCTCGTCGTCGGCGTGGACCGGTTGCTGACCGGACTCGCGCGCTGCTGCAAGCCGGCGCCGCCCGATCCGATCGTCGGCTTCATCACGCGCGGAAAGGGCGTGACGATTCATCGCGAGTCGTGCAGTAACGTGAAGCGCATGCGCGCGCTGCAGCCGGAGCGCCTGATCGCGGCCGACTGGGGCACGCCGCGCGACGAGGTGTTCCCGGTCGACATCGTCGTCGAGGCGATGGATCGGCAGGGATTGTTGCGCGACATTTCCGAAGTGCTGTCACGCGAGAAGATCAACGTGACAGCGGCCAATACGCTCACGCGCAATCTGCACGTGCGCATGGCGTTCACGCTGGAGGTGCGCAGCCTCGACGCGCTGAAGCGCGCGCTCGCGCAGGTGCGCGAAGTGAAGGGCGTACTGAGCGCCGGCCGCCGCTAGCATCGACAGTGGCCGGCGTAGCGGCCACCTGGAGCACCCGCATGGCGGCACGCGCCGGGGCGCTTGCGGTTCGTTGCAACCGAAACGCCTCCGGCATTCGGTTGCCCACATGAGTGACTACCTGAGGAGACGGTGCATGAGAAAGACAGGATGGCTCGTACTGGCCGCGACGACGGTGTGCCTTGCAGGAAACTCCTTCGCGGCAGAGAGCAACAAGATTCACATTCGCGAGACGAAATACGGCGATTTCCTGGACGGCAAGACCTGCGTGCCGGACTTGTCCCGCTGCGAAGGCAAAGCGCGGTGCGAGGTCCCGCCAAAGGACTACCAATGCAAGACGACGGCCAAGCCCAACGAAATCCAGTTGAACATCGTCTGGGATTGCGGCGACGACGCGCACGCGGCCGGGCACGGCGCGGGTCCAGGCACCGGCAAAGCAACTTACATATTGACCTGCCCCTACATCCCGAAGCTGAACCCCTAGACGGTATCCGAGAGGCGCCGGTGCGGACCGATACCCGCGTGGGGGGGATGCCAGCGCCTGCTCCGACAGGTCGACGGTGACGGCGTAAATGCACGGGTTGACCGCGTGCATGCGATCGACGCACGCGGATACGGCTCCGCGCGCCGAGATCTCGCGCTTGCTGATCCTGACAGCGAGCGCTACCGCGTCCCATTTTCCACAATGCATCGATCGTCATGGGCCGCCTTCCACGAGGACTGCCGGCTCACTCAAACCGACGTGACTTTCAACTCCAAAGGCGCGACTGGCGCTCCGCCACAGGCACGAGCTGGGATATCCTTCGCCTTGGCAACCGGACCGGTCCGCAGGGAGCGACAATCATGACGCATCGACGTTCGCGTGGGCATATCGCGTCTTTCATCACGGCGATTTTCGTCGCCTTGCAAGTCGGAACGTCGAACGCACAGTTCCCCCCCATCGTTCGCATCGAGATGCCGCAAGATGGCGAAGATACCCTCGAGTGGAAGCACGGAAAAAACCCGAAGAAACTCGCAGCGGCACGTGCTGCCAAACTACTGTGGCTAAGGCAACAATACATGTTGACCTACCAAAGTATCCTTACTGCCCCTCTGCTGTCGGCCAAGATCACCTCCGACTATGGAACGCTGGTGGAAATCCCCGAAGCGCCGGACGCGAACTGCTTGGCGACCGCGGGGGTGGTCTATCATCCCAACGGCAGATACTTCTACGCCAGCGCCGGCATCGGTTCACCCGGCAGGCTCTGTGGCTACAAGATCGATCCACTTACCGGCGCGTCGGCGCCGATTGCGGGCACGCCCCTCGACACCGCGAGCGTTCCCGGCGGCGTGGCGATCGACCCATCGGGCAGGTTCCTCTATTCGGTCGGCGGAAGCACAGGCACCGTATCTGCGTTCGCCATCGACTTCACGACCGGCAAGCCGACACCTGTTGCCGGGTCGCCGTTCGCCACCGACGGCTCCCTCCCCAATACCGTGGTTGTCGACCGTGGCGGCCGATATATTTATGTAGGCCAACAACGCGGAAGCTTTGACGGAAGCATCGCGGTATTTGCCGTGAATCAAGCGACCGGCGCGTTGACGCACATCGCGGGCTCGCCTTTCAACACGACCGAGAAGGCGCGCAGGTTCGCTCTCTCCCCGGACGGGCGGTTCCTGTTCGTCGCCGATTCCGGGGTCAGGACCTTCGCGGTCGATGCGACGACTGGAGCGATCACGCCGCTCGCGGCTCAAGGTACGTTCCTTGCGTCGAGCGTCGCGGTCGACCCGACCGGTCGTTTCCTGTACGCCATGGATGTCCCCCTTCATGTCTTGCGTGGATTCGCCATCGCCGCCAATGGCACGCTGACGCCGCTCGGGACGCAACCGTTCGGCGCACCGGACTCAACCTTCCCCGCAGGCCTCGCGATCGCGGGCGATCTCGTCTACGTCGCCAGCTCTTACGCCGATCTCGTGTACGGGTTTCGCATCGACGCCGCGTCCGGAGCGCTCGCGCCCTTGACGGGTTCTCCCTTCAGCGTCCCCGGTACGCCCATTGCGCTCGCCGTTCGCGGTGGGATTCCGCGGCAACTGGTGCTCGACGCCGGGGACTCTTTCGCCGACACCTACCCCGTATCTGGCGGCCAGCCTCCGCACACGTGGTCGATAACCACCGGAGCACTACCGCCCGGTCTCGCGCTGAACGCCCAAACTGGCGTCGTATCGGGAACGGCATCGGCAGCGGGTTTGTACACCTTTACGGCACAAGTCACCGACAGCGCGGGCGCCACGGCAGTCGCCAGCACGACGATCCAGGTGGCCGGCATCGCGCCGCCTGCATCGCCGGTTCGCGTGATCGAGTTCTACAACGCGGACCTGGACCACTACTTCATCACCTGGGTCGCCGACGAGATCGCCAAGCTCGACGCCGGGACCGTGATCAAGGGCTGGGCGCGGACCGGCAAGTCGTTCTTCGTCTACACGACGCCGCAAGCCGGCACGTCTCCGGTGTGCCGCTACTACATTCCGCCGGCGAAGGGCGACTCGCATTTCTTCGGGCGCGGTACCGCCGAATGCTCCGCCACCGGACAGCAGAACCCGACGTTCGTGCTCGAGGATCCAAGTTTCATGCATGTCTTCCTGCCGGCCGCAGGCGTGTGTCCCGCAAACACGATGCAGGTCTATCGTGTGTTCAGCAACCGCCCGGACGCCAATCATCGCTACATGACCGACAAGGCGGTGCGCGACCAGATGGTGGCCATGCTCTGGCTCGCCGAAGGCGATGGACCCGATCTCGTCGCGATGTGCGCGCCGACCGCCGTTGCGACTGCGGAATAGAAAACGACAATGGCAGTGATCACGGTCGGAGGCTTGGGATGCCACGCTCCACGGTGTCAACGTGACGCCTCGGCGAGGCGGCACTCTGTGGTAACTGACTAGCGCACCAGCGGCATCCGCTGCAGCGCCGCGATCAGCTGCGCGACCGTCTCCGGGGCGAAGTCGTCGGCCAGCTTGCGATACCGCTTCAGGAGCCACGTCTCGAACGTTGCGCGCTGGTGGAAACCGGCATGTGGATTCATGTCCCACAACGCGTCGAGGCTGTCGTCCAGGCGCAGGCGCCCGGCGTCCAGATCGAGGGCGACACCCAACCCGCGGAGCACTTCGCGTGTCGTCTGCGGATCTAGCGTGTAGCGGTCCTCGCGTTCCGTGCGTATGGCATCGGCGTCGAGGACCGGCCGCGAGGCGATCTCGCGATAAAGCGGACTCTTGCGACCGCGCATCCAGGCGAAGGCGATGGCGGCCAGCAACGCGACGATGAAGACAAAGGTGCCCATGGCGCTTGTCGTTCATCGTACTGCCGTTGCGGCCGCAGGGGGTGCGGCTTCGTACCAGCGCGCCATTTCAATGCCGACCCGGGCGCCCGAGACGCTTGCAGTCCCGTCGCCCCCGTCGCCGACGACGACGGAAATTCAAAGGCTTAGCCTTCGGAGGCGGAACGTTCCGCGACGCAGCAATCTGGCCTGCCGATTGCTAAGCGAGAGCATCTGTCACGCGCTGATTCGAACCGGATGCTTCGCGTCATGCTGGTGGACGACTCCCAAAAGGACGTCAGTCTGCTCAAGGAAGGATTGAAGGCGGCGGGTTACGACGTCGTGGAGATGTCCACGTCGGCTGTGGCGTTCCTCGACCGCGTTGCCGCGCTGCGGCCCGACGTCATTATCATCGACACGGAGTCGCCCACCCGCGACACGCTCGAGCAATTGTCGTTCGTCGGCGCGCGGCAGCCGCGGCCGATCGTGCTGTTCACCGAGGATCGCGACCACGCCACGATCCAGGTCGCGCTGAAGGCGGGCGTTTCCGCCTATGTGGTCGCCGGCATGCGCCGCGACCGGCTGCAACCGATACTGGATGTTGCCGTCGCGCGCTGCG
>JBDTNR010000243.1:0-5637 GCA_039933655.1 Betaproteobacteria bacterium
TCCGGGCCGAGGTCATCAAGAAGTTCGGCGTGGCGCCGGAGCGCGTCCACACGGCACACCTCGGCGTCTCGAAGATATATCGGCAGCGTTCCGCGGCGGAGACCGCGGAGACGTTGCAGCCGCTCGGCCTGCAGCACGGGCAGTATCTGTTGACGGTGGGCACCATCGAGCCCCGCAAGAACGTCGGGCACGTACTCGAGGCTTTCGCGCAGATTCCGGCGGCCATCCGCGAGCGCTTTCCGCTGGTGATCGCCGGGGCGCGCGGCTGGCGCGCAGCGGAAATCGTCGGACGACTGCGGCGGCTGGCCGACCTGGGGCAGATCCGCTTCCTCGGCCACGTCGGCGACGAGGCGCTGCCGCATCTGTATGCAGGCGCGGCGTCGTTCGTCTTTCCGTCGCTGTACGAGGGCTTCGGGTTGCCGCCGTTGGAGGCGATGGCGTCCGGCGTCCCGGTCCTCGCCTCCAACCGCGCGTCGTTGCCGGAAGTCATGGGGGACGCCGGCCGCACGCTCGAACCCGACGACGTCAACGACACCGCAGAACGCATCAGGGCGATGCTCGATGATCCGGTCGGACGCGCGGCGATGGCGCAGCGCGGTGTCGCCCGGGCGGCCGAATTCACATGGGGTGCGTGCGCGGCCGTCACCCGGCGCGTATACGCGAACGCGGTCTGAAGTCCGGTGCGGTCCGCTACGGCGTCGCCATCCTGACCCGTCGACGCGCCCCGGACCGCAGGATTCCGGTGTCGCGCGCCGTCCACCGCACGATTCTTGGCGGCGTGTGGCATGACATTCCCAGCGACCCGTAGGGGCCAGGCGCAAGCCAGGTTTCACACGGCACAGATCATGCTTATGTCATTGCAAAGCGGCCGTCTCAGGGGCGGTACGCGGCGGGGTGTGGCAAGCGGCGTACGTACTGACCGCATTCCGCGCAACGTCACTGGCGGCCCGCTGTCACATCTATTGGCTATCCTGCCAACCAGCATGCTCTGTTCACTACAAAATGGACTTCTGGCACTAGGCGACCGCGCGGCGCGCTGGACGCTGGCGGCCTTGGTGCTGGTGACGCTTGCCGTGCTGGGGATGCCGGGGTTTGCCTTGGCCGGGGTCACCGGCACGCTCTCCGCGCAGACGGGCGAGGTCCGCGATCTCGTGGCCGTCGACGCGACGACGATGTATGCGGCCACCCAGGGCGGCGGCCTGTGGAAGTCGACCAATGCCGGCGCCACATGGAGCAAGGTGGCTTCGCTGCCCGCGCGGTACGTCTGGAAAGTCACTTTCGCGGCGGCGGCCCCGAACACGCTCTACGTCGCCACCAGTATCGGGCTGTTCGTCTCGACGAATGGCGGCGCCAACTGGACGCAGCGCAGCTTCGATGCCGTACGCGCCGTCGCGGTGGCGGCAGCGGGCAGCCCGTTGCTGATCGGCGTGCCGGGTGCGGGGATCTATCGCAGCAATGACGGTGGCGCCACGTTCGCCGACGTGAGCGCGGGGCTCGACAGCGCCGACGCGCGCGCCATCGTCTTCGATGCCGCCGGCAACGCGTACGCGGGCCTCTTCAGCAACAGCAGCGGCAACTGGGGCGGCGTATTCCGGCTGGCCTTGGGTGCTACCTCCTGGCTGTCGTGGAACGCCGCCGGCGCCGGGGGCGCCAACGCCCTCGGCCACCGCTATGTCACCGGACTGGCGATCAACGCGTCCGTATTGCTGGCGGCTACGGCCGACGGCACCGGTTCCGGCGTTGGCAAGGTATTTCGCAATACGCTGGCAGGCGCTGGATGGAACAGCCCGCCCGATGCGAACGCGGGCGCGATCTACGACATCGAGTCGGTGGCGCTCGACCGTTCCGACGGCAGCGGCCACAGCTTTCTCGCGGGTACGCGGGCCTTCGGCGTCTGGCGTTCGACGGACGACGGCCAGACGTGGGTGCAAAAGTCGAGCGGGCCGGCCGGCTCCGAAGTGCTGCAGACGACGATCGCGATCGGCACGCTGCCCGGCAGCCCGAATGCCGTCATCGCGCAGAGCGGCGCGGGCCTTTTCTACACGACGAGCATTGGCAGCCAGCCGGCCACGTGGCAAAGCGCCGGCGGACTCGCCGCCGATCGTGTGCTGAGCGTGACCAACCACGCAAGCGTCGCGCCGGCGACCTACTACATGGGCCTGCAGGGTGCGGGCGTGCGCAAGTCCACCAATGCCGGCGGCGCGTGGACGCGGCTGCTCGCCGGATTCAGTACCGGTGGTCCGGAGCCGCTGCTCGGCAGCGCGGTGGCCGTCGCCGCGCACCCCACCGATGCGAGCGCCGTATCCGTCGCGTTGCGGGCGACCGGGCTGTATTCGCTTTCGGGTGGCGCTACCTGGGTACGCGACACGGGCGCGCCATCGGCGCTGTCGCCGCAGGACCTGCAGTTCGACGGCGCGGGCGCCTCGCTCTTCTACTCGATGTTCAACCCCGGTGGCGGTGTGTGGAAGCGCTCGGGCGGCACGTGGACCCAGGTGGTGCCCGGGGCGTGGGCGGGCAGCGTCGGCGCCAACCGTATCTTTCAGAGTTCGGCGGGGCCGCTGTTCGTGATGATGTTCGACGATCTGCCGCAGCGCAGTGCGTCGGGCGCACCAGGCACGTGGAGCCCCGTCAACATCGCCGCGGCGGCAAACGATTACGGATTCATGCGCATCGCGTTTGCCGCGATCTCGGAAAAGCCCGGGTCCGCGGGCGCGGTGCTCGTGGCGGCTACCAACCGCGGGCTCTATCGCTCGGGCGACGGCGGCCAGAACTGGTACCGGGCGACGATATCCGGGCCCGCAGCGATGCATTCGGTGTTCTCCGCCGTCCAGTATGGCGCGGCGTCGAGTCCGCTGTGGGCGGCAGACCGCAGCGGGGGCCTCTATTGCAGCGGCAACGACGGCGACAGCTGGGTTGCGGCGGGTCAAGCGAACGCGGCCATCGTGACGCTTCGCTACCAGAACGGGCAGCTGCTCGCGTTGACCGACGGCGGCGGCATCGCGACGGTGGGGGCGAGTTGCCCATGATCGCGCGCTCGAAGCTGCCGGTGCTGGGGAGCCTGCGGCGGCCGTGCATGGGCAAGCGCCTGGCATCGCGCGGCGTACTCGCCGCCGTGGCCGTGCTGTTCTTCGCGGCGCAGTCCGCGCCCGCGTCCGCGCAGCCCGCTTTCGGCCCCGAACAGCGCGTTTCGAACATCGCCGGACCGTCGATCTCCCCGCGGCTCGCCGCCGGCAGCGCGGCGGACAACCTGCTGCACGCCGTCTGGTCGGAATTCGCCGCGAGCGGATCGCAGCAGATCCTCTACAGCCGCAGCACGAACAACGGCGACAGCTGGTCGTCGCCGACGCCGCTGTCGGTGGCGCCGGCGCCCGGCACCGCCGTGGTGCCCGCGATCTCGGCCAACGGCAATCGCGTCGTCGTCACGTGGACCGACGGCATCGTCGGCGGCGCCATCTATTTCCGCGTCAGCAACGACGGCGGCGCGACGTGGAAGGCGGCGCCGCAGGCGCTGTATCCGGCGGGCGGCTATTCGCGTCCGTCGGGCGCGCTCGTCGACAGCGCGGGCCGCATCCATGTCGCGTGGTTCGACAGCCGCAACACGGGGTATGGGCAGACGTACCACACGATGAGCTGCGACGACGGCGGCACGTGGTCGCCGCTGCAGCGGGTCAATCAGCACGACGGCGTCGTCGACAACGAAGCGCCGCGCCTCGCCGAAGGCGCGGATGGCACGATCTACATGCTGTACCGCGGCAGCCGCGACGGCAATCCGCAGCGAGGTTGGCCGCCGTTCGATCACTATCTGTTGCGCAGCACCGCCGCGGCGTGCGGCAGCGGCGTGGCGTGGCTGTATCCGTCGCAGAAAGTGTCGCGCGGACTGCCCGAGGAGATGAGCAACACGTACGGCGGGCAGATAGTCACCGGACAGAACGGCCGCATGCATATCGCGTACTGGAACGAAACGCGCGGCAACAATGTCGTCTATCGCGGCGGCGTCCTGAAGCCGGCCGCGAGCCAGCCGACGGTGCCCGGATTCGGCCGCCCCGTCGACGTGAGCCGGTTCGGACTGAATCACCTGCAGTTCGATCTCAACACCGCCGACATCGGCGGCATCGGACTCGGCGAAGACACGTCCGGCGTCACGCACATGGTGTTCGCGGAGAACCATCACGTGAACAACGGGTTCCAGGTCGGCGCGCTCTGGTACGCGCGCAGCGTCGACAATGGCGCGACGTTCGAGGCGCGGCAGCAGGCGTCGACCGGCATCGAAGCGACCGAGGCTCACGGCCTGTATCACAACGGGCGCTTCCACATGATCTGGGCGGACTTCCGCGATGGCAACCAGGGCGCCGAGATCTACTACCGGAACATCGGGACCGTCGCCGCGCCGACGATGCCCGGCAACGCGACGATCACGACCAACCCGTACGGAGCGCTCACCGTGCAGGGCGGCACGCTCTCCGGGAACACGATCTCCAATCTGCAGCCGAATGCCGTCATCCAGTTGGGGCCGCAGGCGGGCACCTCGGGATCGTTCGTCGAATTGCACTTCCAGGGAATTTCCGTCGGCGCCGGCAAATCGCTGTCCGTCCGTTCCGGCGCGGCCGGCCAGAAAGTCATCCTGTACAACGCCGACGGATCGGCCACGCTCATTGCCGGCGCGCTGCAGGGCGTCGGCGGCAACGGCGCGATCGCGCCTGAACTCTACCTGCACAATCCGAACGGCGTCACGGTGAACGCGGGCGGCGTCGTGAGTTCGCCGGGCGGACTCACCGTCGATACGCTGGGAACCTCGCCCTACGTCGGGCAGCCGCTCGTCAACCATGGCGTGCTCGATGGCGGCCCGTGGCTGCGGCTTTTCGGCGCGCGCATCAATGGTGGTGGCGCGAACAAGGGCAACGACGTCTTCCTGTCCACGTTCGGCAATGTCAACAATCCCGTCAACGGCGCGCATTTCCTGGCCAACGGCTTGCAGGTGCATCCGGGCAGCGGTACCGCCATCGCGCTGACGCTCAACGGCTACGGCAGCGCGCCGCAGGTGTTCAACGTGATGGGCAACGGCAACCTAACGGTGAAGATGCCGTCCGCGTGGCCCGCCGGCGATTCGACGCTGCGCAACAACGCGCCGGTGCCGATGGGCGGCACGCGACCGGCAGGCACGCCGGAGCCGGCCTTCGGCGGCGGCAGCATGATCGTGCAGGCCACGGGATCGCTGACGCTTTCCGGCGGCGTGTCCAACGACTTCGTGTTTGCCGGCGGACTTGTGTTCAAGGCAGGCGGCACGCTCGACGTCAACGGCGTGCTTGTCAACCAGGGATGGACGAACGTCGGACGGACGTTCCAGGGCGTCTACTTCGAGTCGCCCAACATCGTGAGCCCGGCCGGCAACATCCGCGTGTTGTCCAACAACCTGAACTGGGTCAACTTCAGCACGATGCCGCAGGCGCCGGTGCGCACGTGGCAGCTGGTGACGGGCCCCGACGGCAGTGCGCAGTACGTGCCGTCCGATGCGGTGGCGCCGCACCTCAACACGTATTCGATTCTCTCGGAGACGGCGGCCGATGGCGGGTGCTGGCTCTGCATCACCAGTATGGCGCCGGTAAACATGCAGTGACGAGCCGCGGCGCCACGCGACGC
>JBDTNR010000244.1:0-5622 GCA_039933655.1 Betaproteobacteria bacterium
TGCTTATGGGCATCACGATTCTCTGGCTGGCCGGCGTACTGGGCAGCGGGCTGGTGTTGAAGCGCCTGATCGACGAGAAGTCCGACGACGAACTGCAGGAAAGCGCGGCGATGCTGCTGTCGCTCGTCCGTCTTTCCGATGATTTGCTCGTCACGGCGGCGGCCCTGGGCGATCGCCCGCTCCTGGCGAGCGGACGGCTCGAGCACGAACGTCTGGTCTACCTGGTCCGCGATGGCGCCGGTCGCGTGCTGCTCATATCGCACAACGCGCCGTCGCAGTTGCGTGCACTGCCGCTGGCGGAAGGGCTGGCGGACGCCGGGGACTGGCGCGTCGTGACCGTCTTCGATCCCGGCAAGGGCCACTACGTGCAACTTGCCGATCCGCTGTCCGAACGCCGCGATGCGCTGATCACGTCGCTGCTCTGGCTCACCGGGCCGCTGGCGCTGTTGCTCGCATTCGCGGCGTGGATCGTGTTCCGCGCCTCGCGCTCGCTCGCGGACCATGTGCAGCGCACGGCCTTGGCCGTGGCGCAGCAGGATCCACAGGCGCTGGGCATGTTGCCGCTCGACGGCGTCGTCACTGAAATGAAGCCGGCGGTCGAGGCGACGAACCGCCTGCTCGCCCGCCTCGCCGATGCGCTCGAGGCGGAGCGCAGCTTCACCTACAACAGCGCGCACGAGCTGCGAACGCCCATTGCCGCCGCACTCGCGCAGGCACAGTTGCTGGCGGCCAATGCCAAGGATGGCGCGCTGCACGAGCAGGCGGCAACCCTGGTGGACGCGCTGTCGCGGCTGTCGCGGCTCGCCGGGCGCCTGCTCGCGCTGGCTCGCGCGGAAGGTACCGCTCCGTTGGCCAATGAATGGGTCGATCTCGCGCGCGTCGTTCGCTTGAGCGTCGACGAATTCCGGCACCACGCCGGGATGCGCGGACGGCGCCTCGTCGCGGACGTGGCGCCGGTGCGCGTGCGCGGCGATCTCGATGCCGTCGGGCTCGCACTGCGCAATCTGATTGAGAACGCGATGGTGCATGGCGCGGGCGGCACCACGATATGCGTACTGTGCAAGGACACGCCCGATGGCGCGGTGCTGGCCGTGATCGACGACGGCCCCGGTTCGCCCTCCGGCGAACTCGGGGCGCTCGTGAAGCGCTTTGCCCGCGGGACGCGCGCGGCCGGCAGCGGCGCCGGCCTCGGATTGTCCATCGTCGATACGCTGGCACGACGAATGGGCGCGCAACTGGTGTTACGCTGTTCGCCCTCCGCGCCGGGAACGGGGTTCGAGGCGCGCGTCATATGGCCCGCTTCCTCGACGCGTGGCGCACGCGCCGGCAAAGTGGCGTGACGAACGCTGCGGCTGCGGGTTCCTGACGGCCCGCATTTGAACTAAAGTGATCCGGGATGACGATGAAGACAATTCGATGGCAGGCGGGACTACGCGTATGCGTTGTCGCCGCGTGCCTGTTGCCCGTCGCGGCTCAGGCGGAAATCGCCTACACGACGGAGGCCGTCAACATCCGCGCGGGACCGGACCGCCAGTATCCGCAGGTCGCGTGGCTCCCGGGCGGAACGCAGGTCAACGTCGTCGGCTGCGTCGAGGGATACCGCTGGTGCGACGTCGTCGTCGGACCGAATCGCGGCTTTGTCTATGCGAAGTTCCTGTCGTATCCGTACCAGAACCAGCCGACGATCATCCTCGACGGCGGACCGCTGCTCGGGCTTCCGCTGATCACCTTCGGTATCGCTTCCTACTGGGACAATTACTACCGCGGCCGGCCGTGGTACGGCAACCGCAGCTACTGGTACAACCGCCCGTACGCGCCGCCGCCTGCGTGGCGCCCGCCGCCGAACTACCGGCCACCACCGAACTACCGGCCACCGTCGAATTACAATCCGCCGCCCAACTACAGGCCGCCGTCGAACTACCGGCCGCCGTCGAACTACAGACCGCCGTCGAACTACCCGCAGCCGCCGAATTACCGGCCGCCATCGTCGCGTCCGATCGACGGCGCAACGCCCCCCCCAGGCGGCCGGCCCGCCGGCGGCGGTCGTCCCAGCAGCGATCGCCCGCCGGGCAACCAGCCGGAGGGAGGGCCGCCGCCCACCGGCCGCCCCAGCAGCGACCGCCCGCCGGGCAATCAGCCGGAGGGCGGCGCCCCGCCGCGCGGACGTCCGGCGCCCTATTCGCAACAGTAGCGAACCGCGCGTTCGCGGAAAGTCGCGGGCGCGCGCCGATAACAGCCAGAATGGAATGCCCGTGACCAACGACCAGGAAAGACCGCTGTCCGAAGAGGACATCGACGAACTCGACGAACTGCTCGCGCAGATTCCGGATGAACGCGATCCGCTCGATGTCGCCATGCTCGACGGCTACCTCGTCGCGGTGCTGCTGCAGCCCGACATCGTGCCGCCGTCGGATTGGCTGCCGCTGGTATTCGACGCCGAAGGCGGCGCCGAGCCACCGGCAGAGGACGCCGCCACCGCGCGCGCGACCGGACTCATCATGCGCCGCTACAACGAACTCGCCGCGTGCATTGCCGCCCGCGAGCCGTTCGATCCGATCGTTTTCGAGTTCGAGGACGAGTCCGGCAAGACGCTGACGGGGAAGGCCGGCATCGTCGCGCTCGCGCCGTGGGTCGGCGGTTTCGTCAACGCGCTGAACGCGTTCCCGGCGCTGGCCGATGCCGCCGACGACGACGACGAGATTGGATCGCTGCTGAGCGCAATCCTGCGTCATCTTCCCGTCGACCCCGACGCGCCGCAGGAAGAGCGCGACGCCTTTGCGCGCGAGCAGGCCGAACTCGATGTCGAGGCGCCGCTGGGGGACTTGGACGAGGCAATCGACGAGCTGGTCGGCTGCGCGCTCGATATCGCGGAAATGACCCGCCCGAACCGCCCGCTCACGCGCGACACGCCCAAGGTCGGGCGCAACGACCCCTGCCCCTGCGGCAGCGGACGCAAGTACAAGGCGTGCCACGGCACCGATGCCGACTAGACCGGCGGCCTGAAAGTCGCGACCGCGGTGCAATGCCGCGCGGCGTTCCTAGTCGTCGGCCTTGAAGATCACGCTGAACGGGCGCGGCACGTCGGTGAGGCGCTTGAAAAAGCCGACGTCGATGAAGTGGCTCTGCTTCTCGAACAGCTGGCGGATGCGCTCGGTGCCTTCGGTCGGCGT
Source organism: Betaproteobacteria bacterium (assembly GCA_039933655.1). Classification (GTDB taxonomy): domain Bacteria; phylum Pseudomonadota; class Gammaproteobacteria; order Burkholderiales; family Casimicrobiaceae; genus VBCG01. The sequence goes on from JBDTNR010000244.1 coordinate 3,171, forward strand.
CGTCGCGCGTCCGATCAGCGTTTTCTGCCCCATCTGCCGGTGGCGGCCGGTCACGGCCAGCGACAATTCCGCGATGTCCGGCTGCCGACTCATGTAGCTGCCGTGGACGGCCAGCGCATCGATCTCGTACTTGTTGCGGGACGCGGTGCGGTTGAAGCGCGTCGCCAGTTCGCTGCAGTGCGTGAGCAGCATCTGCGCCTGCGGCCGCGCCAGCGGCTCGATGATGCGCGCACGGGCGATCTCGCGAAAGCGCGTCGTTACCGCGTAGTCGGCGCCGCCGTACGCCAGCGGCGTCAGGACGCCGCTGGCAACCATCTGTTCGACGATTGCCCGACTGGTGGCAGGCGCCAGGCGGAAATCCTCCACCAACGCGTCCAGGCGGACGGTCGCCCGCACCGTCGTGTCCTCGGGCAACCGGGACAGCACGCGGTTGGCGGCGTCACGCAACCGCAGCGGATCGAGCCCGAAATAGAGATGCTTCGCGACCAGGGTCATCGTCTTCACAGCCGGCTCCGTCAGGACAACGGCATAAACTACCATACGGCGTCGTTTGTGGGCTACACGCCGCGCGTAGGCTGACGCCGTTATTTTCCGCTGCGCGTGCCCCGGCGCGCGCGCAAAGCCCGGTCCGACAGGTCGAGTTCGGCGCGGAGCCAAAGGCGCAGCGAAACGAGCGGGGGCCAGTCGCGCAGGTTGGGAGGATAGACGAGGTGGTAGGGTTCCTGGCCCGGGTGCGTGATCGAAACCGGCGACAGCCGGATCAGGCGGCCGTCGCACAGCGCGTCGGCGGCGAGGATCTCGCGCGACAGCGCAAGCCCCAGGCTCTGCTCCGCCGCCTGCAGCATGAGGCCCGCGTCGTTGAACACCGCCACCGTCGTCACGTTGGTGCGCACGCCCGCGGCCGCAAACCAGTGCTTCCAGATGTCGGCATCGCCTAACAGCGGCTCGCGCACGAGTGCCTCGGGTTGCGCGCCCAGCAACCGGCGCGCCGCCGACGGCGAGCCGACGACGACGATCGGCGGCGCGTCGAACAGCCGTTCCGACTCGACGCCCGGCCACGGTCCATTGCCCTGGCGTATCGCCGCATGAAAGCCCTCGCGCAGCAGATCCACGGCCCGGATCGACGAGTCGATTTCCAGGGCGAGCGTCGGATGCCGCTCGCGCCAGCGACCAATGCGGGGCATCAGCCATCGCTGCGCGAACGACGGCAGCACTGTCACGCGCAGCCGCTGCGCCTCGCCTGACGCCGCGGCGGCGGCCGCCTGCACGCCGTCGTCGAGTTGCGCGAACGCGTCCTGCACGCTGCGCAGCAGCGCCTGCCCGGCCGGATTGAGCACCACTCGCCGACCGCGGCGCTCGAAGACTTCAAAGCCCAGTGCGGACTCGAGGACCTTGATCTGCTGGCTGACGGCGCTGTGCGTCAGGTGCAGCACCTCGGCCGCCGCGCGCAGGTTCTGCGCTTCGGCGACGGCGCGAAAGGCGGAAAGCGTATTGAGCGGCAAACGCGGCTTGGTCGGCACAGCTTACCAAAATGGTTCAAACATATCGATTCCCATCCGGTGACTGGGTCGCTAATCTTACCAGCGTGCCCGAACCGAATGGAGCGACCGTGATGCCCTGCCAACCGCATGTCGATGAGATCAAGCTCCCCTGCGTGCCGGCGCTCGCGTCCGCCGCGGCCGCTTGCAGCGCCTGAACGGACCATGCCATGCAGACCTTCGTGGCCCCCGCCGCGCCCGCGCCGCTCGCCGGACGCATCCTCGTCTGCCCGCCACGTCCCGTACACCAACGCCACCTGCCTGCAGGTCGCCGCCGGCGCGCTGGGCGCAGGCGCCCGACCCCTTCGCCGCTGGCTCGCCGCGCAGCCGCTGGCCGCCGCCGACCGCCGAGGCATCCCTCGTCGACGGACCCTTCTCGGAGGCCAAGGAAATGGTCGGCGGCTATTTCATCGTCGATGTGGCTACGCGCGACGAAGCCGTCGCCATTGCGCGCGACGTGCCCGCCGCGCAGTGGGCGACGGTCGAGGTGCGCGAGTTCGGTCCCTGCTTCATGTAGGCCGCCGCTGCGCCGAGCGGCGCGGACAGCGGTCCGGCGCGGAGCCTACATGCTGCGCCGGTACTGCCCGCCGACGTCGAACAGCGCGTTGGTGATCTGCCCGAGCGAGCACACGCGCACAGTGTTCATCAGCTCGGCGAACACGTTGCCGTTCTCGATCACCATTTTTTTCAGCTTCGCCAGCGCCGCTGGCGCCTCGGCTGCGTGGCGTGCGTGGAAATCCGCCAGTCGCGTGAGCTGCGATTGCTTCTCGTCGTCGGAAGAGCGTGCCAGTTCGATTTTTTGCGGCGTGGTCTCCGCGTGCGGATTGCGGAACGTGTTGACGCCGATGATCGGATACGAGCCGTCGTGCTTCTGGTGCTCGTAGTACATCGACTCTTCCTGGATCTTGCCGCGC
>JBDTNR010000245.1:0-5618 GCA_039933655.1 Betaproteobacteria bacterium
ATCGCGGCGGGGCGCGCGCCACGCAATACGAAAGGAAAACAGCCGCGATTGCGGCTGTCTTCCTGTCATGGCCTCCGTCACCGCACGCTGCATGCCGTTGCCGGCGCTGCGTCGAGCGGCGAGGAAGAGTCGCGGACCGTCGACTACGTCTGGCCGAAGCGCAGCTTCGCGTCCTTGATGCAGGCATCCTTGACGTCGCCGGCGAGCGCGTCGCACTTTTCCTTTGCGACCGCGTAGTCGGCGTTGCGCTTGTCGGCGCTCGCGTCCTTCTGGGCGTCCACCTTCTTCTCGCGCGCCTCGGCGTTGGCCTCACTGGTCGTCACGGCCACCTTGGCGTCCGCCTTGGCCCTGACATGCGCGGCGGTCGCTTCCTTGCGGCATACGTCCTTGGCGTTGCCGGCGAAGTCATCGCACCTTTCCTTGGCGACCGCATAGGCGGCGTCGGCCTTGGCGACGCGCGCGGTGTACCAATGCTTGTCCGTCGGGCTGTAGTTGGCTTCGAGTTCGGCTTGCGCGACGCCGGCACGGCCCTTCGACTCCACGGTACAGACGTCGCGGGCATTGCCCGACATCGTCGCGCAACTGGACCTGTCGGATTTCAGCGTGGCCGCGATGTTGGCCTTGGTGGCGTTGTAATCCGCCTGGGACATGGCAGCGGCGATCGCGCCGGTGCTTAAGGCAAGGCCGAACGCTGCGGCAACAGTGGTGAGCTTGAATTGGTTCATGGTCTTCCTTCTTGGGACGATTGCGGAACGACGTGACACCGGGACTGGCGCTGCGGCGCATCGTGCGCCGGCGCCGGGGAGTCGCTTGCAGCGCTCCCCCGTTCACGCTTACTTGAGGCGCATGTCGTTCGCGACGGACGTCACGCCGGGCACGGCGCGCGCGACGACGACGGCCTGGTCGATATTGGACTTCGAACTCACGAATCCGCTCAGCTGGACGCGGCCCTTGAACGTCTCGACATTGATCTCGGCGGACTTGAGCGCCGGATCATTGAGGATCGCCGCTTTCACCTTGGTAGTGATCGTGGTGTCGTCGACGTACTGTCCCGTGCTTTCCTGCTTCGCGGTCGAGGCGCAGCCGACCATGCCGGCCAGGGCGACGGCCGCCAGCAGCAGCGAAATGCGATTGATGTTTTTCATGGTGGTTTACTCCGGTTTGTGGCGGACTTGAAGGGCGGCAGACATCATCGAAGGGCGCCAGCCGGGAGAGACCGGCTGGCAGCCCGTTCATTCGCCGCTTCCGCGGCGCTCCGATGTGTCCACAGTACGGCGCCCGTCAGCTCAGGGTCTGTACGGTGGCGCACGCTGCGCCTACTTGCGTGCTTAACGTGCGGGGAACGCCCGCGAAACAACGGGTTGCGAGTCTCAGTCCGTCGATGTGGCGCTATGTGCGCCAGAGCACGGACGGCGCGGGGCAATGCCGGCTACCATCGGCGCAGGACTCTCCATTCGCGAAGTCGGCCACGCCCGGTTCGCGTTCATCCACGAGGCAAGGAGCGGCGAAGCCGGAAGCGCCGCACCACCGAGTTCCCAGAGTACCTCCGCGAAAGCGCGCCATGCTCGATGTTGGTTACACTCCCGCTGCCGCCGCAGGCGCCGCAGATTATGCCGGCGGTCCGGACGGCACACCCGACGCGCGGCGCCAGAACGCGCTGTTGAAGGCGGGCGCACTGCAGAACGCCATTCTCAACAGCGCCAACTTCTCGATCATCGCCACCGACGAGAAGGGCATCATCCAGCTGTTCAACGTCGGTGCCGAACGGATGCTGGGCTACATGGCCGCCGACGTCGTCAACCGGATCAGTCCCAGCGACATCCACGATCCGCAGGAAGTGACGGCGCGGGCGCAGGCACTGAGCGTCGAGCTCGCGACGACGATCGCGCCGGGGTTCGAAGCCCTGGCATTCAAGGCGTCGCGCGGGATCGAGGACATCTACGAGTTGACGTACATCTGCCGGGACGGCAGCCGCTTTCCGGCGGTCGTGTCGATCACCGCGCTGCGCGACGACTACGGCGACCTGATCGGTTACCTGCTGATCGGCACCGACAATTCGGTCCGCAAGCGCGTCGAATCCGAGCTGAACGAGGCAATGGCCGCGGCGGAAAAAGCCAACCACGCGAAGACCGATTTCATTTCCAGCATGAGCCACGAACTGCGGACGCCGCTCAATGCGATCCTCGGCTTCGCCCAGCTGGTCGAATTCGGAACACCGGCACCGACGCCGTCGCAGAAGCGGAACATCGACCAGATCCTGAAGGCCGGCTGGTACCTGCTGGAACTGATCAACGAGATCCTCGATCTGGCACTGATCGAGTCCGGCAAGCTCACGCTATCGCCGGAGCCCGTGTCGCTGGCCGAAGTGATGCTCGAGTGCCGCGCGATGATCGAGCCGCAGGCGCAGAAACGAGACATCGCGATGACCTTTCCGCCATTCGCGGCCGCGCACCACGTCACCGCCGACCGGACCCGCGTCAAGCAGGTGCTGATCAACCTTCTGTTCAACGCGATCAAGTACAACAAGCCCGGCGGCGCCGTGTTTGTTGAATTCGAACTGCGGCCACCGGATGGCATCCGCATTTGCGTCCGCGACACCGGCGAGGGCCTGGCGCCGGAGCAGCTCGCGCACCTGTTTCAGCCGTTCAATCGCCTCGGCAAGGAGTCGGGCAAGGAAGAGGGGACCGGCATCGGGCTGGTGGTGACCAAACGGCTGGTCGAGCTGATGGGGGGCACGATCGGCGCGGAAAGCATCGTCGGCGAGGGCAGTGTGTTCTGGGTCGAACTGGGCCTCACCAATGCGCCGCAGTTCGCGGTTCGCGAGGCCGCCTTCACGACGGACCCGCAGCCGCTGGCACCGGACGGCACGCCGCTGCGCACGCTGCTGTATGTGGAAGACAATCCCGCCAACCTGGAGCTGGTCGAGCAGCTGATCGCGCGGCGTTCGGACCTGCGGTTCTTGAGCGCCGCGGACGGGAGCCTGGGGATCGAGTTCGCGCGCGCCTACCAGCCCGCGGTGATCCTGATGGACATCAACCTGCCGGGTATCAGCGGCATCGAAGCGATGGCGACGCTGCGCGCGGACCGCGCGACGGCGCATATCCCCATCGTCGCGCTCAGCGCCAACGCGGTTTCGCGCGACATCGAGCGGGCCCTTGCCGCAGGATTCTTCAGCTACATCACCAAGCCCATCAAGGTCGCGGAGTTCATGGACGCGCTGGACGCGGCGCTGAAGTTCGCGCAACCGGCGCCGGTGGCGCGGGCGGGCAAGGTGCCGGCATGATCGTCGCTGAAGACGATATCCGCCGGGCCAGCATCCTGGTCGTCGACGACCAGGAGGTGAACGTCAGCCTGCTCGAACAGATGCTGAACGAAGCCGGCTATACGAACGTCGCCTCCACGATCGATCCGCGCGAAGTCTGCGCGCTCGATCGCGAGCACCGCTACGACCTCATCCTGCTCGACCTGCAGATGCCCGACATGGACGGCTTCGAAGTCATGGACGCGCTGAAGGCCCATCATGCGGACGACTACCTGCCGGTCCTCGTCGTCACCGCGCAGCCGAGCCACAAGCTGCGCGCGCTCGCGGGCGGGGCGCGTGATTTCATAAGCAAACCGTTCGACCTGCTCGAGGTCAAGACGCGCATTCGCAACATGCTGGAGCTGCGACTCCTCCACAAGCAGCTCCAGGAGCACGGCCGGCGGCTCGAGCAGGTGGTGCGGGAACGCACGGCGGCGCTGCGCGAAAGCGAAGCGCGTTATCGCAGCCTGACGGAGCTGGCGACCGATTGGTACTGGGAGCAGGACGAGCACGGGCAGTTCACGAAGGTCTCCGGCCCGGTCCTCGACATGCTCGGGATTCGGGGCGATCAATCTCCCGCACGCGTCGACGGCATGGCCGCGGCGGGATGGAATCACGCGGAGCGCGAGGCACTGCAGGCCACGATCGCCTCGCGGCAGCCGATCCTCGATTTCGTCTTCAGCCGCACCAACGCCGATGGCTCGACGCAGCGCTTCCAGGTGAGCGGAGAGCCGATGTTCAACGAGGCCTGCCGCTTCGTGGGTTACCGCGGAATCGGCGTGGAACTCGGCGGCAAGGACCCGGCATGACCGTGCCTGACGGTCCGCACCTGAATCGGCTGTTGGCCATGCTGCCAGCCGCCGAGTTCGAGCGCCTTGCGCCGCACCTGGAGCGGGTGCCGATGCCGCTCGGCGAGGTCCTGTACGAGCCCGGCGGGCAGTTGCAGCATGCATACTTTCCGACGACCGCGATCGTCTCGCTCCACTACGTGACGGAGTCGGGCGCGTCGGCGGAAATCGCGGGGGTGGGCCATGAAGGCGTCGTCGGCATCTCGCTGTTCATGGGCGGCGACACGACGCCGAGCTCGGCCGTCGTGCAGACCGCCGGCATCGCCTACCGCCTCGATCGCCGCGTGCTCAAGGATGAATTCAGCCGCGCGGGGCCGCTGCTGCGCCTGCTGCTGCGCTATACGCAGGCGCTGATCACGCAAATGACGCAGACCGCCGTCTGCAACCGCCACCATTCGGTCGAACAGCAGCTGTGCCGATGGCTGCTGATGACGCTCGATCGCATTCCGTCGGGCCAGCTCGTCATGACGCAGGAACTGGTCGCCCGCATGCTTGGCGTGCGCCGGGAGGGCATCACCGAAGCGGCCGGCCGCCTGCAGCAGGCGGGCCTCATAAGTTACCGCCGCGGCCACATTTCGGTGCTGGATCGGGCTGGCCTCGAGGAATCGGTGTGCGAGTGCTACGCCGTGGTCAGGACGGAGTTCGAGCGATTGCTGTACGACGCTCATCGCGTCGACGCGGAGGTGGCCACGGCAGGTCCGGGCGCCGCGCAGGCGGCGACCGTCAAGCACACGGCGCGCAAACGCGACGCCAGCACGGGAGACGAGCGAACCGCGGCGCGACTGGCGCCGACGCATTCCCGCTCGTCGTGACTGAATCGGGATGCGCTGCCGGGAGCCGGGCATGCGCATGACACCGCGATTCGTCGCGGCAGGCGGCGTGGCGTCAGCTACTGCACCGCCGTCGCGGCATGCACGAGAACTTCGACCACGTGCTCGCCGTGGTCGTTCACCAGCGCAATCGCGTTGTCAAGTTGCAGGGCGCCGTCGACGGACACGGTAAACGGACGCTCGGCGGCCACCGCGTGTGCCACCGTGATGTGATACACGGTATCCCGATAACGGTAGTGCAGCCGGAACTGCGACCAGCCGGCGGGCAGGCACGGCGACAGGCGCAGCGTGTCCTCGGCCAGCTCGACACCCAGCAGCGACTCGACGATGAGCCGATACATCCAGCCGGCGGACCCCGTGTACCACGACCAGCCGCCGCGACCGGTGTGCGGCGCCATCGCATAGACATCGGCGGCCACCACGTAAGGTTCCACGCGATAGATCGCGATGCCCTGCGCCGTCCGGCCATGATTGACGGGGTTGATCATGTCCATCAGGTCCCACGCACGCTGCGCGTCGCCCAATGCCGCGAAGGCCATCACCGCCCAGATCGCACCGTGCGTGTATTGACCGCCGTTCTCGCGGACCCCCGGCACGTAGCCGCGGATGTAGCCGGGGTGCTGCGCGGAGTGGTCGAAC
>JBDTNR010000246.1:0-5584 GCA_039933655.1 Betaproteobacteria bacterium
TGCGCGCGTCCGCTGCCACGCACACCATCTCGGTGAACACGAGCCCCGCGCCGCCATGCGCGCGGCTGCCGATGTGCACGAGATAGAAATCGTCGGGCGTGCCGTCGACGCAGGAGTACTGCGCCATCGGCGACACGACGACGCGGTTCTTCAGCGTGACGCCACGCAGCGCGAATGGCGCGAACATCGGCGGCACCGGGGCTGCTTCCACGTCACCGCCCGCGAACCATGTTTCCATCGCGGCGACGAACGCCGGATCGCGCAACCGCAGGTTTTCGTGCGAGATGCGCTGGCTGCGGGTCAGCAGGCTGTACGCGAACTGCGGCGCATCGAATGCAGTGTAGCGATCGACGTGCTCGAACCACTCGGTCGAATTGCGCGCCGCGTTCTGGATCTTCAACACCTCGACCGAACGCTCGGCCTCGTACGCGTCGAGCGCGGCGGGCAGCGGCACGGTCGACTGCAGCGCGCCCGCCAGCGCCATCGCATCCTCGAGCGCCAGCTTCGTCCCCGACCCCACCGAAAAGTGTGCGGTGTGCGCGGCGTCACCCATCAGGATCACCGGCACCGCGCGCCCATCGATCGTGTTCCAGTGCACCCACTTGTCGCAGACGACACGCGGAAAGCGGATCCAGATCGCCGATCCGCGCAGGTGCGCGGCGTTTGACAGCAGCGGATGGCCGTCGAGCCACGGCGCGAACAGCCGCTCGCAGAAGGCGATGCCCTCCTGCTGCGACATCGCCTCGAGTCCGGCGGCGCGCCACGTTTCCTCGGGTGTCTCGACGATGAACGTCGACGTGTCGGCGTCGTATTGGTACGCATGCGCCTGGAACCAGCCGTGCGGCGTCTCGACGAACGCGAACGTGAACGCGGAAAACAGCTTCTTCGTGCCCAGCCAGACGAACCGGCAGCGACGAGCGTCGATGTCCGGGGCGAACGTCGCCGCATAGCGGGTGCGGATGCGGCTGTTCAGCCCGTCGGACGCGATGACGACGTCGGCGCGAAAATCCCGCGCGACGGCGGCGTCATCGGTCACATCCTGCTCGAACACGAGTTCGACGCCGAGCGTCTCGCAGCGCGCCTGCAGGATGTTCAGCAGTCGCTTGCGGCCGATGCCGCAGAAGCCGTGGCCGCCGGACGTGATCGTGCGGCCCTTGAAATGGACGTCGATGTCATCCCAGTGATTGAAGGAGCCGGCGATCTCGTTCGCCGTCTGCGGATCGGCCGCTGCGAGGTTGCCGAGCGTCTGGTCGGAGAACACGACGCCCCAGCCGAACGTGTCGTATGCGCGGTTGCGTTCGACGACGCGCACGACATGCTGCGGATCCGCCTTCTTGAGCAGCAACGCGAGATAGAGGCCGGCAGGGCCGCCGCCGATGCAGAGTACGCGCATGCGAGGGGTCGAGTTCTTCTCGTTGAGTTCAAAGCCTTCGAGCATTTATTTTAGAACTAAAATAACATCCGTCAAGCCCCTTCGCGGTCCGCGCGGTGGCACCGCGAAATACGCGCGGACCAACAGGAGCCTCCGCCGGCGTGCCCGCGACTCGCGCAGCGTGCCGCGCGGGCGGCATCCCTTCGAAACTCTAGGCTGAATGGTCGATACCGCGCCGCCTGCCGGCCTCGGTACCGTGGGGGCGTGGTCGCTCCGCGGCCGCTCCTGTCGTGGAGGTCTCGATGCCCGCTTCATGGCGGCCCAGCGGCTTCACCGTCCTCGAATTGCTGGTCGCGCTCGCCGTCGGGGCCGCCCTGCTGCTGCTCGGCATTCCGGGCTATGGGGCCTGGATCGCCGAAATGGAGTTGCGCGACCGCGTCGCGGCATTGGTGGAGGCGATGAGCCTCGCCCGCGCCGAGGCGATCAAGCGGGGCGTCCGCGTCAACCTCTGCCCCTCCGTCGACGCCACCTATTGTGCCGACGACGGCCGGTGGGAAGCCGGGTGGATCATCTTCGCCGACACCAACCACGACGGCGAACGGGATGACGACGAGACGATCGTCCGCGTCCAGGACCGCGCGCGGCCCGGCATCACGGTCCGTGGCAACCGGCCCGTCGCCGACTATGTGTCCTACACCGGACTGGGGCAGACACGCATGGTCAACGGGGCGCTGCAGATGGGCACGCTCACCGTCTGCCGCCAGGGACGCAATGGCATCGCAATCGTGTTGGCCAACGGCGGGCGGGTGCGCGTCGACCGTGGGGGGCCCCCGTGCCCCTGAAACGGTGAGACCGGACGGCTGTCGGCCGCCGCGTCTTGCGGGGTGGAAAGGGTTTAAGGTCCTGAATCGGCCGCAATTGAGCGGATGGTGATCGCGCAAAACCGTCCGTTCCCCCTCACCGGCCATTGGTCAGTCCCGCCCGCGGACGACTCCCGCATGCCATAAGATCCCTATCGACCTATTGGGAGTTGCCAATGATGCCCCCGTTCCGCAATGCGCCGCACCCGGCTGGATTCACGCTGATCGAAGTCATGATCACGGTCGCGATCGTCGGCATTCTCGCCGCCATCGCGCTGCCTTCCTACAACGAATACATCCTGCGCAGCAAGATCATCGACGGCACGACCAAGCTCGGGGACTTCCGGATGCAGATGGAGAAATACTTCCTCGACAATCGCCGTTACGCCGACACCCCCGGTGGAGCCAACTGCGGCATTCCCGACCCCGCACCCGGCGCCGGCGACAATTTCGCCATCACCTGCGTGCCCGGCGCCAATCCCGATACCCAGTACGCCCTGACCGCCACCGGACAGCCCGCCAAGGGCATGTCGGCATCGTTCGTCTACACGGTCAATCAGTCCAACCAGAAGACGTCCGCCGGTCCGGCGGGCTGGGCGTCGGCCGCAACCTGCTGGGCCGTGCGCAAGGACGGCAGTTGCCAGTGAACACCCGCGCGCCTCGTGGTTTCACGCTGATCGAGTTGATGGTCGCGCTGGCGATCGCGGTGGTGCTGCTCGTTCTCGCCATGCCCAACTACGGGCGCTGGCTGGCGGACTCCGAGATCCAGAACGGCGCCCAGTCGCTTGCCGGCGCGCTGCGCTTCGCGCAGGCGGAAGCCGTGAAGCGCAACGACAAGATCCAGCTGGTGCTGGACAGCACCACCGGCACCGGCGGCTGGAGCGCGCAGCTCGTCGACGGTACCGTCGTGCAGGACAGCTACTTTGGTGAAGGCGCGGCGCGGATGGCGTTCGCCGTGGTGCCGGCGGGCTTGACCACCGTCACGTTCAACGGGCTCGGCATGATCGACGCCGCGAACGCCGACGCCACGGCGCCGTTCGAGCGGGTCGACATCAGTTCCTCCGTCACGGGCACGAATCCGTTGCGCATTCTCGTCGGCGGTTCCCGCACCGGCATCAAGATCTGCAGCACCTCCTACACCTGGCCGGACCCCAAGGCCTGCCCTCCATGATGCGCGCCCATCATCTGCTGCCTGCCATGCGCCACTCGCCCATCATCGTCGCGCGCCAGCGTGGCTCGTTCATGCTCGAGGCGCTGATCGCGATCCTGATCGTCGCGCTGGGCGTGCTCGGCTCGGTGGGACTGGTCGCGCGCTCGATGCAGGACATCGACGACGCCAAGTATCGCGGCGAGGCCGCGTATCTCGCCAATTCGCTGATCGGCCAGATGTGGCTCGACGATCGCGCCACCGCCGCGCTCGACGCCAAGTTCGGCGATGCGGGCGCCGGTGCCGGCTACACGGATTTCAAGACACTGGTGCAGCAGCGGATGCCGCATGCCAGCGATCCCGAGGTATCGGTCGCCGCCGGCCCGACGGCCACCAGTTCGATCGTCATCGTCCACCTCCAATGGCGGCCCCCCGGCGACAAGCCGACCGATCCGTTCCACCATCACTGGGCCTACGCCACGATCGGGGCCAACCAATGACGCGCCTGCCGAACCCGTTGCCCGCACGTTTGCGCCAGCAAGGCGCCGGCCTGATCGAGACGATGATCGGCATCCTGATCGGCCTGCTCGTCGTGATCGTCGTCTACAACCTGCTGTCGGTCGCCGAAGGTTTCAAGCGCATGACCACCGGCGTGGCCGACGCGCAGGTTACCGGCCTGCTGAGCCAGTTCGTCGCCGCGCGCGACGCCGGCAATGGCGGCAACGGCATCAGCCTCGCGGCACCCAGCCTCGTCGATTGCGCGGACCAGGACTTGCGTCCGGTGCCCGTCCGCATCACGGCCGGCGCCACGGCGACGGATTCCGACAGTTTCATATCGACGCACAGCGGAGCCCCGCGCGTCCTCTGGCCGGTCCCGCTGCTCACGCCAACGTCGACCCCGACCAGCGGCGACCCGTTCGCCGTGCAGACACCGCTCGGCTTCCTCGCCCCCGACGGCACGGTGATGCCGACGGTCGCCAAGCCGTATTACGTCATCGTCACCGACGGCGCCGGCAGCTGGGGCGGCAATTGCCGCCTCGTCAAGGTGACCGGCGCGACGACTCCGCCGGACGCCCAGGGCGGCGTTACGCTCACGTTCGACGCTGCGCCGGCCGGCACGTTCACCGGCGGCGCGGCGGGGAGCGCGCGCGTGATCATCCTGGGTCCGGAGGGCCTGGCGACCCGCCTGCGCTATGAAGTGTTCAACACGTCTGCCAATGCCAACTGCTCGGCCGCCAATGCGCAGGGCTGCCAGCTCGTCACCACCAACCTGATGCCGCCGGCGGGGGCCCGCACGCCGATCGCCCAGAACGTCGTGCTGCTCAAGGCGCAGTACGGCGTCGACACCAACAACGACCGCATCATCGACTGCTGGACAGCTGCCGATGCGGCGAACACCTGTGCCGACGGCAAGGACTATTCGAATATCGCCGATCCGGGTTCGCCGGCGCCCGATGTCAGCAAGTTCCCCTACGTCGAGGACTTGAATCGGATCCTCGCCGTGCGCATCGGCGTCGTCGTCCGCAGCGACGAGCCCGACGTCAAGCTGCTCGATCCGAGCGTGGTCGGTACCGCCAGGACGACGTCGGACGGTGTCGCCGGTCTCCGGCAGCCGATGTACCTCTTCAACTGCGCCGCGAACGACGCCACGTGCCAAAGTCGCGTGCTGCTGCCGGGCGGCCCGACCGCGAGCCTCGGCAGCCCGAGCTGCAGTCCCGCGCTTATCTGCGACGGCTGGCGCTATCGCGCCTACGAGACCGTCGTGCCGCTGCGCAACGCCATCTTCAATTCGACGCTATGAACCGTACCCTCGCGCCCTACCGTTTCCCCGTGGCACGCCGCACGCAAGGCGGCGTCGTCCTTTTCGTCGCGCTGATCGCCATGGTGATCTTGAGCCTCGCCGGCGTGGCGCTCGTGCGCGCAATCGATTCGAGCACGGGTGTGGCCGGCAATCTCGCGTTCCGGCAATCGTCGATCGCGCCGGTCAACCTCGCCATCGAAAAGGCGGTCGACGCCACGAAGGACGCCACGCAGCCGAGATCTTCTCCGGAAGGGGGGATAGTCATGCAATTCCTCATTGATGGCTCCGAGGGCGGCCCGCTGTCTCAGCAGGCGATGCGCCGGCTGGTCGAGGTAGTCGACGGGTACCGAGGGCAGGCCGAGGTCTTCGTCGTGTACCGGGACAGCTTCCCCTACCAGGCCGTC
>JBDTNR010000247.1:0-5584 GCA_039933655.1 Betaproteobacteria bacterium
GCGCGACGTGCTGAACGAGGCGCTGCGCCGCGATGCGGCGGACCCCTCCTCCAGCCGCGACTTCGGGCGCGACATCATCCCGTTGCTGGTGCAGGACGGCCAGGCGGTGGCGCACCGCTTCGGGCAGTCCTGCGTCCGCTCGCCCGTCGAGTCGCAGGCCTACTGGCGCGACGTCGGCACGGTGGATGCGTACTGGGAATCGAACATCGACCTTACCGACGTCGTGCCGGCGCTTGACCTCTACGACCGCGACTGGCCGATCTGGACGTACGCCGAGATCACGCCGCCGGCCAAGTTCGTCCACGACGTCGAGGGCCGCCGCGGGATTGGCGTCGCCTCGCTGGTGGCGGGCGGCTGCATCGTCTCGGGCTCGACGTTGCACCGTTCGTTGCTGTTCACCGGCGTCCACCTGCATTCGTACGGCAGCGTCGCGAATGCGGTGATCCTGCCCAACGTCGAGATCGAGCGCGGCGCGCGCCTGAAGGATGTGGTCGTCGATGCCAACGTGCGGATCCCGCCCGGCCTCGTCGTCGGCGAGGACCCCGTCGCCGACGCGGCGCGTTTCCGGCGCACCGCGAAGGGCATCTGCCTCATCACGCAGCCGATGATCGATCGGCTGGCGTAAGTGACCGCGATACGCGTCCTCTCCGTCGCCTCGGAGGTCTATCCGCTCGTCAAGACCGGCGGCCTGGGCGATGTCGTCGCCGCGCTGCCCGCGGCGCTCGCGCACGAGGGCATCGCGATGCGCACGCTGGTGCCCGGTTATCCGGCGGTGCTGGAGGCGCTGCACGACGTGCACATCGTGCACACCTATGCGAACCTGTACGGCGCGGCCGCGCGGCTCCTGCGCGCGCGCGCCGCCGGGCTCGAGCTATTCGTCATCGACGCGCCGCGGATGTTCGCGCGGGCCGGAACGCCTTATGCGGACGAGAGCGGCACGCCGTGGTCCGACAACGCATTCCGGTTCGCCGCGCTGGCCGCGGCCGCCGTGTCGATCGCGCGCGGCGCGGCGCCAGACTTCGTACCCGACGTCGTGCAGGCACACGACTGGCAGGCGGGCCTCGTGCCGGCGCTGCTCCACTATGGCGAAGGACCGCGGCCGGCCACGGTGATGACCATCCACAACCTCGCGTTCCAGGGCCAGTACCCGCGCGAGTGGCTTGCCGCGCTGGGTCTGCCGCCGCGCGCGTGGGCGATGGATGGCGTCGAGTACTACGGCACCATTGGCTTCCTCAAGGCGGGCGTGGCGCTCGCCGACCGCATCACCACCGTCTCGCCGACCTATGCGGCGGAGATCCGCACGCAGGAGGGCGGCATGGGCATGGACGGCCTGTTGCGCGAGCGTGCGCACGTCCTGACCGGCATCCGCAACGGCATCGACGACACCGTGTGGAATCCAGGTACCGACACCCATCTCGCCGCGCGCTACGACGCGCGGCATCTCGGCCGCCGCAGTCCCAACAAGGCGGCGCTGCAGGCGCGCTTCGCGCTCGACGTCGATCCCGATGCGCCCGTGTTCGGCGTGGTGAGCCGCCTCACGCACCAGAAAGGCATGGATCTCGTGGCCGACGTCGTCCCGCACATCGTGGCCTCAGGCGCGCAGCTCGCGGTGCTGGGCTCGGGCGACCCCGCGCTCGAGAACCGGCTCACGGCGGCGGCGACGCGACATGACAGACGCGTGGCCGCCGTGATCGGCTATGACGAGGCGCTCGCGCACCTGCTGCAAGCCGGAATCGACGCGCTGCTCGTGCCGTCGCGCTTCGAGCCCTGCGGCCTCACCCAGCTCGTCGCGCTGCGCTACGGCGCCCTGCCCGTCGTCGCGCGCGTGGGTGGTCTCGCCGACACGGTGATCGACGCCAACGAGATGGCGCTCGCCGCGGACACCGGCACGGGCTTCCAGTTCGCGCCGGTGTCGCGCAGCGGCCTCGCGCTCGCGATCGGTCGTGCGCTGGCGGCCAGGCGCGACACCAGGACGTGGCGCCGGCTGCAGGCGCACGCGATGGCGACCGACGTCGGCTGGCGTGCGCCCGCGAAGCGGTACGCGGAACTCTTCCGCGACGTGGCCAAACGACACCCGACCACCTGACGCGATGCGGGCCGCAAGTCCCGGGAGCCCGGAGCCGCTCGGCGTCACGCTCGCGCGCGACGGCGTCAACGTCGCCGTGGCCTCGGCGCACGCCGACGCGATCGAGTTCTGCGTGTTCGACGACACGGGCACCACCGAGGTCGCCCGCATTGCGCTGCCGGCCCGCACGGGCGACGTGTGCCACGGCTTCGTGCCGGGCATCGCCGCCGGCGCCCGCTACGGCCTGCGCGCGCATGGGCGCTGGGCGCCGCACGACGGTCACCGCTTCGATCCGGCGAAGCTCCTCGTCGATCCGTACGCGCGCGCCCTCGACCGCGCATTCGCGCTGCATCCCTCGCTGCTGCCGGGTGCTGTGGGTCCGTTGGTCCGCGACGGCGTGGACAGCGGCCCGTTCGTGCCCAAAGGCATCGTCGTCGCCGCGCCGGCCCCGGTTGCCGACACGCGGCCGCGAGTGCCATGGGCGGATACCATCGTCTACGAGCTGCACGTGCGCGGCTACACGCGCATGCATCCGGGCGTGCCGGACGCGTTGCGCGGCACCTGCGCGGGTCTCGCGCATCCGGCGGCGATCGCGCATCTGCGGCACTTGGGCGTCACGACGGTCGAGCTCCTGCCGATCGCGGCCGCCGTTGACGAGCCGCATCTGTGGCGCCACGGCCTTGCCAACCATTGGGGCTACAACCCGGTCGCGTTCCTCGTCCCCGATCCGCGCCTTGCCCCCGGCGGCATCGCCGAGCTGCGCGACGGCGAGCAGGCGCTGCACGCGGCAGGCATCGAGGTCGTGCTCGACGCCGTGTTGAACCACACCGGCGAGGGCGACGCGCTCGGACCCACGCTGTCGCTGCGCGGGCTCGACAACGCGACATATTACCGGACGCTGGCCGAGGATCGCGCGCGCTACGTCGACGACGCGGGCTGTGGCAACACGGTGGCGCTCGAGCGACCGCTCCCGCTCCGACTCGCGCTGGATGCGTTGCGGTACTACGCGCAGGTTGCCGGCGTCGACGGATTCCGTTTCGATCTCGCCACCACGCTCGCGCGCCGTGCGGACGGCTTCGATCCCCTGGCGCCCTTCCTGCAGGCCGTGGCGCAAGACCCGGTGCTGCGCGACCTGAAGCTCATCGCGGAGCCATGGGACGTCGGCCCGGGCGGTCATCGGCTGGGTGCGTTCCCGCCAGCGTGGGTCGAATGGAACGACCGCTATCGCGACACCGTGCGGCGGTTCTGGCGCGGCGACGGCGGTCTCGCCGGAAGTCTCGCCACGTGCCTCGCGGGATCGGGCGCCGTGTTCGCGCCACGCGCGCGGCCGCCGTGGTGCTCGCTCAACTTCGTGGCCGCACACGACGGCTTCACGCTCGCCGACCTCGTGAGCCACGTCACCAAGCACAACGAGGCCAACAATGAGGGCAACCGCGACGGCACCGACGCCAACTACTCGTGGAATCACGGCGTGGAAGGACCCACGCCGGATGCCGACGTCGTCGCCCGCCGCCGCCGCGACGTGCGCAATCTGCTGGCGACGCTTCTGCTCTCGCGCGGCACGCCGATGCTCGCGATGGGCGACGAGCTCGGTCGCACGCAGCGCGGCAACAACAATGCCTACGCGCAGGACAATCCGCTGGCGTGGGTCGATTGGGCGCACGCCGACCTGCAGTTGATCGATTTCACGGCCGCGCTGATCGCGCTGCGACGGGCACAGCCGGCGCTGCGCGACGATCGCTGGCTGACCGGCGAGCCCGTCGACGCGAGCGGCATTGCGGACGTCGCATGGCTGCGCGCGGACGGCGAGACGATGCGGGAGGCCGACTGGCACGATCCGGCATTGCGCACACTGATCGCCGTCCTGTATCGGGCGCGCGACGATGGAACGCCGGCCGGGCGCGTGGGCATCGTCATCCATGCGGGCGCCGATCCCGTCGCGCTTAAGTGGCCGCGTCCGCGCGAAGGCTTCGTGTGGCGGCGCTGCATCGACACCGCCGGGCGCGACGGCGTGGCTGACGGCGTGGCTGACGGCGTGCCCGATGCCGATGCCCTCGTCGTGGAACCGCGCTCGGTCGTCGCGCTCGTAGAGGCGCCCGAGCCCGCCGATACGTTGCGCCGTCGTCGCGCCACGGCGGTCGAGCCGGAACTGCTCGCCCGCCTCGCGCGCGCGGCCGGCATCGCGCCCGATTGGTGGGAGATATCGGGCGCGCGTCATGTCGTCCACGCCGACACGACGCGCGCGCTGCTCGCCGCGATGGGCCTGCCTGCCGCGACCGCCGGCGACGCTCGCGATCATCTCGCCGCGCTTTCCGCGCTGCGCTGTGCGCGGCCGCTGCCGGCGATGGTCGTGGCACGCGATGGTGCGCCGCCGGTGATCCCGATCGCCTTCGGCAGCGGCGATCCCCGTCCGCGGCGCTCGCTGCGCCTCGTGCGCGAGAACGGCGAAGCCGAGCGCATCCTGCTCGTGCGGGATGCCTTGCCGCGCGACGTGGCAAGCGCCGCCGACGGCCGCAGCGTGCACCGGCGCCTGCTCGCACTGCCGCCGCTTGCTCCCGGCGTGCATCTGCTGCAGTTCGACGACGATCCGGCCATGGCCTGCCGCATCGTGGTCGCGCCGCGACAGTGCTTCGTGCCGCCGGCGCTTAGGCACGGCGGGCGACGGTTCGGCCTCGCGGCGCACCTCTACGCGCTGCGCCGGGCCGGTGACCAGGGCATCGGCGACTTCACCACGCTCGCGCACGCATGCGCGGCGACGGCGCGCGCGGGCGGCAGCCTCGTCGGCGTGAACCCGCTGCACGCGCTGTTCCCGGCGGACCGCGAGCGCGCGAGCCCGTATCACCCGAGCGACCGGCGCTTCCTCGATCCGATCTATCTCGACGTCGCGCGCGTGCCGGAGCTCGCCGACTCGGACGCGGCCCGTTCGACCCTCGCGCGCGAACGCGCCGCGCTCGCGCTGCCGGCGGCGAGTGCCGACGTCGACTACGCGCGCGTGTGGCAGGCCAAGCGCGCGGTGCTCGACGCCTGCTTCGCGCAGTTCGAACGGCTGCCGCAGGACGACGCGCGCGTCGCAGCGTTCGAGCACTACGTCGCCGAAGGCGGCAATCCGCTCGTGCGCTTCGCGCTGTTCGAGGCCATCGCCTCCGAGCATGCGCAGGTGCCATGGCAGCGCTGGCCCGCCGCGCTGCGCCGGCCCGATACGGCCGAGGCCATCGCGTTTGCCGCGCGTCACGCGCGTGCCATCCGGGGCTTCATGTATCGGCAATGGCTCGCGGACACACAACTGGCCGACGCCGCGCGCGACGCGCGAGCCGCGGGCTTGGCGCTCGGGCTCTATCGCGACCTCGCCGTCGGCGCGGCACCCGACGGTTGCGAACCATGGTCCGATCCCGGCGCGTTCGTCGCCGGCGTCTCCATCGGTGCGCCGCCCGACCCGTTCGCGCCCGGGGGGCAGGTGTGGGGATTGCCGCCTCCGAATCCGCTGGTGATGGAAGCCTCCGCTTGCGCGGGCTTTCGTGA